>JACOYD010000058.1 GCA_016182055.1 Candidatus Microgenomates bacterium
GTCTCCCTGATAAAAATGGATATGGCGGGCAAGCTCTTTGAAAACTTCTCCTTTTACTTCATGTTTGTGGTGGCGGTTGTCGGAAGTAAGCGAATGCTGGAAAAATCCTTCAAATTCTTTTTGGGTGTACTTGCGGCCGGTGGCCACAATGGCGTACTCTCCTTTTGGCAGAAGACCCTTTTGCGCAATATCATAAATGGCCGGATAAATTTTTTGATAAGCCAAATCTCCGCTGCCGCCAAAGATAACTAACACAAACGGCTCCTGAAAAACCCTGCTCATAAGTTTATTGATTATATCACAAGTTTTTATTATTTTTGTTATTGGTATTTAGGGGCTATTTTATGCGGCGGGAGGAAGATCCTGCGGAAGTTCCAAACGATACCTTATTCTTGAAAGATCATGTGCTGAGAGTCCAGGATGCTGCGGCGTATCTTCACCAGGCCCTTGCCAGTAATTCAACATAGCCTCCACTAATCCACCCTCGGTATCAAAGAAAGACATGTTTGGGAATAACGAAACTCCGGAAGGAAAAGTTACACTAAATATTGGCATTGACCCATCTCTTGTTCCATTTGGCAAATCTTCTAAATAAACATCTAATAGATATAACGGCGCAAGCTCATCATGCTCGCCCGGCACTACTACGGGAAATTCATCTCCGCTAATTCCAGAAGTAAGCGTTACAACAGAAATTCTTCCGGTAACAGACGTCCCCTCAACTTCCAATAGTACTACGTCTTGAATTTCTCCTTCCGATATTGTATGTAAATCTAGTACTTTCACCCGTTCCGGATCTAGATTAAAATCAACAGAAAAATCTTCCCCGGGTCTTACCTTTTTAACTTGTTGGGGGGGGTATGTTTTTGGTTCAGGGGTTGCTAACGCTGCTGCCGCACCAAGATTAGGCCCTCCCTCCGGTCCTTTTTTTACTCCTCCTTCTATATCTCGAGCACCCATAATGCCTTGTAGTATAACACTATTTTCTCTTTTGTCAAGGCGTAGGAAGGATGGGTTGGCCGGAGAGAAGGCGGCTGATGTCGCGGAAAGTAATCAAGGCGATAAGCGCCAATAAAATCATCATGCCAATAGTATGGGCGTAGCGCTCAAAATTGGGATTGACCCGTTTTCTGGTTACGGCTTCAATCAAGATAAAGAAAAATCTTAGCCGGAATTGGCAAAATATTAAAAATTGCCAGATTTAAGCTTAACAGTCCGGCAAAAGAAAATACCGCTATTGGCCCTACCTGCACCACTTGTCCTGTCAGCTGGGCCACTCCCACCGGCCCTGCCACTCCCTGCGGCGCCTGTCCCAAAATAAGCCACCCCCACAGCATCAGTGCCAAACCCGAGATGGTGGCCCAGGAAATAACTATCGCTTCGGTAATGCCGGCTACTGGCGCCTCCCAAATAGAATAATGCTTGATAACGGAATCGGAAAGACCAACTCCGATAATGCCCACCGTTCTCCCCTCTATGACCTCTTTTTTGGTTTTTACAGCCACTTCTTTTGTTTCGTCTTTGCGTTGAATTGTCAAAACCACCTCTTCTTCCACTTTCGGCTGAATTTTGCTTTGCAGCTCCCGGATTGTTTTAACGTTTTCTCCATTAATTTTGGCAATAACATCTCCTTTTGCCAGCTCAACTTTTGCCGCCGGAGAATCAGCCACTATTTCATTAATTTTTACAATACCGGTGGCTGTCGGCACTCCCTGGGTAAAAATGTATGAGAGAATGACAACTGCCAAAATAAAATTCATCGCCACACCGGCTACCACCACAAGTGCCCTTTGCCAAATGGGCCGGGAGAAAAAAGCCCGCTTCAAGTCATTCGTTAATGGTTCATGGTTCTTGGTAGATACCTTTCCGCCGCCCGCCTCATCCTCGCCATACAGCTTGACAAATCCGCCAATCGGCAGCCAGTTAATGGAATAAATTGTTTCGCCCCGTTTAATGCCAAAAGCCCGCGGCGGCAGACCAAAACCAAACTCTTCTACTTTTATGCCAAACTTTTTGGCCACCAAAAAGTGTCCCAGTTCGTGGATGAGAACCAGAATAGTAAGAATAAGTAAAAAGACAACAACTGTTAACATAAGATTTTGACGATAGAAGATAGAAAATAGAAGGTAGTCCGCCCGGGGCGGATTGATGCTAGAAGGTTGAAGATGGATTTCTTGCTATCTAGCTTCTATCCTCCACCTTCAAAATACCATCATCTATCTTCTACCATCTACCGTCTAGTTTATATCTGTAAAAGCTCCTTCTCTTTGTGTTCGCCCAAAACTCCAATCTCCGCTATCATCTCATCTGTCAGCTCCTGAATCTGTTTCTCCAGGCGACTTTTTTCATCTTCGGCCATTTCTTTGGCCAAAAATTTACGTCTGATATCGGCCATCGCCTCATGCCGAATTTGCCTAATCATAATGCGGCCGCCTTCAAGTTTGGCGTGCATCAATTTGACAAACTCCCCCCGGCGCTCCTGCGACAGCGGAGGAATACTAATCCTGATAACCGTTCCATCAATTGAGGGATTAAGCCCCACATTCGCTTCCTGAATTCCTTTGGCAATCTCGCCAATTATTGACTGGTCAAAAGGAGTTAAAACCAGGGTTTGATGGTCGGGGGCGGCAATGGTACAAAGCTCCATTACTTTTAACCTTTGCGTGCCGCCGTAGGCGTTGATCACAATGTGTTCGACAATAGAGGGAGTGGCCCGTCCGGTCCTGATGGTGGTCAAGTCCCCTTTCAAAACCTCAATGGCCTTGCCCATTTTCTGCTTAAGGTCGTTTAATAAATTATTCATCTGTATCTAAAAGGTACAGCTAATCTTCCTGCTGAACGTACAACTTCTAATGCCAAATCAACGTCTCCAAAAAATCTTGTTAAGCTAAATTCATGTCTTAAGGGAACTCCCCAACCCTGATAATCAATCCAATCAACCCCATTTTCGGTACGGCCTGTATATCGTATTCCTACGCCATCTTGCAAAGGATAAAGTGCAATGCCCTTTCCTTGAAAACCAGGACCCATATCTTCGTTTGGTCTTACTTCCCACCAAAAGATAATCTCTTTTTCGCCCGGCATAATGGTTGCTGCCGAACCGTAATCTTTTCTAAATTTTGTTAATAACCCTACTGATGCTCTCCCGACTGCCGTTTCTCTAAATGGCCTGGCGGTTTCTGCTCCTACCGCTCTATGAAAACCAAACAATGCTACGACTTCCGCTAGTGATCTATCTGGTGCTTCAAGCCTGCTCATACTTCCATCTACTCTCCCACTTCAAACCTCTCAAATCTTTTACTTGACAAGTATAGCATAATGTGATATAAAATAAATAACCTACCCGTCATGCATGCATGGCGGGTTTTTTTATACTCTTGACTCGTATAAATTTCATGCTATAATATTATTAACACGCCCGAGATGCATGCATCTCGGGGTTTTTTTATGCAATACTTCTAACAAAGGACTCTATGTTAAATGGGACAATCGCAATTTTCTGCTGGTGTTCAAATCGTCTCGAGTGTAATTTGCTATTTTTTGATACAAAAATATATGTCTTGAAATTATAGGTAAAACGGATGGGAATTCTATTTTCGAGGGCAAGAACATAGACTTTCTTCTTTAACTTTTTAGCAAGGTTTAATCCGTGCATAAAGTCTGCGTCACCCGATATGAAATACATTCTGTCGTAATAATTCCGATGAGCAAAATCAACTATATCAACAGCGAGTTTTACATCTACTTCTTTCTCTTTTCCGCTTGTTTTTGAGCGATAGCCAGTAAAGAAAATTGTGCGTTTAGTATTTTTAACACTCCGGTAAAATAATGCTTCGTTTTTCAAATAAAGCTTCTCTTTATGAGTAGGATGTTTTGACTTTGGAGAATAAGAAGCGTAAAAGTAGATTTTATCAAAGGCGGTGCGAATTTTCTTTTCAATTTCTCCGATAAAGGAAGAAAAATCAACATATCTATGCGGTCCAACTAATTCATACTGCCCGGCATAGAGATTCGTTCCATCAATAAAAAGATATGTTTTACTCATCAAATAAACTTACTCTCCCACCTCAAACCTCTCAAATCTCTTGACTTTAATATTTTCTCCCAATTTACCGATGATGCTTTTTATTAAATCGCCAATCGTTAAAGAGGCATCCCGAATATATTCCTGTTTTAATAAACTGTCAATATCGGCAGGCTTCATGGCGGCAATTTGCATGCACAACTCGTGGGATAAATTCTTAAAGTCGGCCGTTTTAGCCACAAAGTCGGTCTCACAAAGAAGTTCTAATAACACCCCCACGCGGTCGCCGGAGTGGATATAGGTATCAACAACGCCCTGACTCGTCTCTCTTCCTTCCTTTTTGCCTGCTTTTTCGATGCCGTGTTTTTTAAGCCAAGCTCGGGCTTTTTCGTAATCTCCCTTCGCTTCGCTCAGGGCAAGCCGGCAGTCGGCCACTGAAGCCGAGGTTTCCCCACGAAGTTTCTTAATGTCTTTTATGTTGATTACCATATTTTTTCCTTGCAACCACTGCACGGCACTGAAAATTACTGATTACACTGAATTAAACGATTAAACGTTTAATAGTTAATTTTATTGCCCCAAAATTTATTAATAAACCTACTCTTCTACCAGACGATTTGAGATATGAGATCATTTGAGCCCTATGTATTTCATTAAGTTCTATTACTGCTTTGATCTCTACTAATACTTTATTCTCAACATCAAAATCTACTTTATCAAATCCAATATTTACCCCGTCATACCTCATTTCTATCTTCTTTTCTCTTTGAGACCTAACACCATTGTTTGATAATTCTATTTTTAATGCTCTTTGGTAGAGCTTTTCTACAAGTCCTGGTCCAAGTCTATTGTGAACACTCAACGCCGCTTTAATAATTTTATCAGTAATATCACTATAGAGATAGTTTTTATTTACTACCACGTTTTGTTTTACTTGCAACAACTGATTTTACAACCACTGATTTCACTGATTTACTGTCAGTGCCTTCAGATTTTTTCTCAGTGTTTTCAGTGGTTGCATTTTTTTTACTCGTTTTTGTAGCCTTGGGTTTTTTGGATTTGCTTTTTTCTTTCGCATTTTTTCTTGCCCCGCGAAGCCTTGAGCGCCTGCCCTGAGCGTTGTCGAAGGGAAGCCGAAGGGGCGAAGTGGGGTCTTCTTTTATCTCTTTTGTCTCTCCCTCAACTTTTAACTTTTCACTTTTGATGCTTCGACTTTGCTCAGCATCACCCTGAGCTTGTCGAAGGGTGACTTTTAATTTACTACCCTCCATCCACGCCTCGGCCATGTAGTCAATAATAAGTTTAAGAGACCCCACCGCATCGTCGTTAGCCGGAATTGGATAGTCAATAATTGTAGGATCGGCATTGGTATCGACAATGCCCACCACCGGAATTCCCCGTCTGTTTGCCTCCTTTACCGTCAACTCCTCTTTGTGGGTATCAACGACAAAAACCACATCCGGCAGCTTATCCATATCGGCCACGCCACCATACAGTTTCTCCAGCTTTATCCGCTCTTTATTCCAAAGGCCTACTTCTTTTTTGGTGTATTTGGCTTTTTCTTCTTCGCTTTGCAACCGCGCCCGCAAGTCCTTAAGCTTGGCATAATTTTTGGCCACTTCTTCAAAATTGGTCAGCGTTCCGCCGATCCAGCGCTCGGTAACTATAAAGGCCCCGCATTTTTTAGCCGCCTCTTCCACCATGTTCTTGGCCTGCCTTTTGGTTCCCACAAATATAATAGCACCGTCTTGGCTCGCTAAAGTTTTAACGAAGGCGGCCGCAGCCTCTAATCCTGCCTTTGTTTTGGCCAAATCAATCACGTGAATGCCTTCTCTGGCCTGGAAAATAAACTCGCGGGCTTTGGGGTTTTGCCGCGTCACCTGATGCCCAAAATGGCATCCGGCTTCCAGCAGCTCTTTAAGTGAAATATCTCGCATATTGTTTCCTTTTACCGCCGCTCATCTTTTTTATCAGGAAACATCGATGAGCGTGAGAGTTGTCTATTAGTTTAACAAAATTTCCCGGCAATAGCAATATCCAGAATACAAGATCTGATTATCTGATTTTTCTTAAATTACTGACTTGCTGATACTCTGAGTTTTCTGGCATCCTGAATGTTTAGAGGTTTTGAAGGTCGCTGTCAATATCGGCAAAATCTCTATCTGTTTCTTCAATTGTAATTGAGTTTAATTCCTCATCCAGTGTGGCCGGCGTAGGAGACGGAGCTTCTGGAGAAACCCTGGCTGGGGGAATAGTCTGACTGGCTTTTTGCTGATAATTATTCGATGCCAGCCACAGAAACGCCAGCACTATTATAACCAGAGCAATGACTAAGCCGGCCAAAAATAGTTTAGATTTTGGCTTTGCAGTTTGACTCACCTCTTCTTGAGAACTTACTGCTGGCGGGTTTATTTCATTTTCCATCGCCTATCCCTCCTAAAGTTTTTGCCGCCACGGCAATGGCGTTGGCTAAACTTTGCTTGGCCGCCACCACCAGCTGGCGAACTTGTTTAAGATCGGCATGCAAGGCATCGCGGGCGGCTTTGGCATCGGTACGCACAGCACTTTCCGATGAAACTTGAATGGTGTAGTCTTTGCCCGCTTGCGCCTCTACGGCACTTTTAGCTAGGGCAATTGAGGTGGCAGAGCTTGCCAGAGCCGCAGAAGCGGAAGAAGTATCTTTGCCTTCGGCGGCTTTATTGTTGACCCGCTCTTCCAGTTTTGTCAAAAGTTCTTCCATCTTTTCCAGATGTTTCTGCATGGCCGCGGTTTGTCTGTCATTGACAGTATTTAAACTATTATTTATTTTCTCAACCAGCGCTGTTTTCTTTTTGTCTCTAAATTCGGCAAGTCTGGCTTTTAATTCAGCTGTTTTGCTGGCAATTCTCTGCTTTTTTTCCTCTTGGCGAACTTGCTTATTTTCTATTAGCTCTTGACGCTTGGCTTCACGAGTGGCCACCCGGTCCTTGCGGTTGGTGGAAGAAGTGGCATCCTGGGCAAAAATGGGGAAGGCAAAAAGCAAAAGAAGAAGGACTGTAATAATTGTCGTCGGCAGATATTTCATAAGTGTTTACTACTTTACTAAAATTGTTAGGGGTTTGTCAAGTTTCGTGTTAATAAACAACTCACGGTAGGGGAAATTTGGAGCAGAAGGTTTTGACTTCGCTAGCAATCGCCAACAACTTTTTATTTCTGACAATTCTGTTTTTAAATTCTCTCCAAAATTGGCTGCGTTTTTCTTTATCAACCGGTAACTCGTTACC
Organism: Candidatus Microgenomates bacterium; assembly: GCA_016182055.1. Classification (GTDB taxonomy): domain Bacteria; phylum Patescibacteriota; class Microgenomatia; order Levybacterales; family JACOYD01; genus JACOYD01. The sequence continues at coordinate 7,288 of JACOYD010000058.1, forward strand.
GCGGACTTCTTCAATGACTATATTAATCCACTTGGCAACTTTTATCATTTCCCCCTCTTTCATCCCCCGGCTGGTCACTGCCGGCGTACCAATTCTAAGTCCCGAGGGATAAAATGGAGGCATGGGGTCGTTGGGAACGGCGTTTTTGTTGGTAACAATACCGGCAACTTCCAGAGCCAAAGCGGCAATTGCTCCATTTACCTTTTTGTTTGATAAATCTATTAAAATCAGGTGATTATCTGTGCCGCCTGAAACCAGATTAAATCCATATCCGATAAGTTCTTCTGCCAGTTTTTTGCAATTTTTCACAATTTGCGCTCCATATTTTTTGAAAGAGGGCTTGCTGGCTTCCAAAAGAGCCACTGCAATGGCCGCCGTCTGATTATCGTGCGGACCCCCTTGAAGGCCGGGAAATACCGCCTTATCAATTTTATCGGCTAACTGCGGGTCTTTTGCAAGTCCCTTTTCCGTCACCATAAGAATTGCTCCTCTTGGTCCTCGCAGGGTCTTATGAGTGGTAGTCATAATAACATGAACATAGGCAACAGGGTCTGGATGAACGCCGGCAATAATTAAACCTGTGATGTGAGAAATATCGGCCAGCAAATATGCTCCAACTTTATCGGCAATTTCGCCAAAGCGTTTAAAATCAATTATTCTCGGAATTGCAGTTCCCCCGCACACAATAATTTTGGGCTTTTCTTTCATAGCTATTTTTTCCAGCTCATCATAATCAATCCGTCCGTCTTTTCCCAGGTGATATGGAGCTGTGGGAAAGTATTTACCCGAAATTGATACGGGAGAACCGTGGGTGAGATGCCCGCCCGCACCCAGTCCCATACCCATTATTTTGTCTTTCAATGGCTCAAGTAGCGCCAGATAAACAGCGGTATTGGCCGGAGAACCGGAATAGGGCTGAACATTGGCATGAGGGACGCCAAACAGCTTTTTGGCCCGCTCTTGTGCCAAAATCTCAACATTATCTACTACCTCATTTCCCTGATAATAGCGTTTCTTAGGATACCCTTCGGAGTATTTAATATTTAGTGCACTGCCCAGGGCTTCTTTTACTGCCTGGGAGATGTAGTTTTCTGATGGTATTATTTCTAATACATCTTTAAGTCTTTTTTCCTCTGCCTTAACGAAGTTATAAATTTGCGGATCGGTTTTGTTAAGTGCGGTCTTCATCTTGCCAAGCGCACTCATATTATCAATAAAATTTTGGGAAATCAAGAGGGAGTTTTTTCCAATTCCAAAAACTTATATTTATATCTATCTGACTGCCCTTCTTGCTCAAAAACAACTTTGGTAAACTGCGAATATTGGGGGAAAAAAGTATCTGCGTGATAATCGCCTTCAACGATTGTCAAATATAGTTTGTCAGCCAGTGATAACGCCTGGGCAAAAATCTGCCCCCCGCCAATGACGAATATTTCGTCATTGCCCTGAGCGAGCGAAGCGAGTCGAAGGGCCTCCGAAAAGGAATGAGCCACAGCTACGCTTGCAAGGTGAGACCTTGCGAAGCTGGGATTACGGGTAATAACTATATTCGTCCGGTTTGGTAACGGGCGGCCAAGCGACTCAAAAGTTTTGCGACCCATTATAATAGTATGGCCGGTGGTTAGTTTTTTGAAACGCACAAGATCCTCGGGGATATGCCACGGCAGTTTATTATCTTTCCCAATACCCCTTTTTTCATCCATGGCGGCAATGATGCTAAGTTTCATTTGGTTCGTAGAATCCTCCGGCAACTGTTAACTCGCCCTTGAGCATTGGGTGTGGGTCGTAATTTAAAAGTTCAACATGTTCCGGCTTAAAATCATCAATGTTTTTGACAGATTTATCAATCTTGACCGAGGGTAACGGACGAGGTTTTCTCTTTAATTGTTCTTTTACCTGTTCAACGTGATTTTGGTAAATATGTACATCGCCAAAAGTATGCACAAACTCGCCCGGTTTTAAACCCGTTACTTGAGCAATAATCATAGTTAACAGGGCGTAGCTGGCGATATTAAACGGCACCCCCAAAAACAGATCCGCACTCCTTTGATAAAGCTGTAAATTAAGCTTGCCGCCTTTGATACTTATTTGATACATATTGTGGCAAATGGGAAAACGCGAGGCATCCTCGTAGGCGGCCATTTTATACAAATATTCCGGATTCCAGGAAGTAACAATGGCGTTTCGGGCGTATGGATCGTCTTTCAATTCGTTAATAACCCATCGCAATTGATCAATGGTTTTGCTTTTTCGTGTCGGCCAACGTCTCCACATCTCCCCATAAATCCTTGACAACTCTCCCCACTGTTTCGCAAACTTGGCATCCGTATGAATCTTTTCTATGAATTCCTCTTTACTTATGACGTGTTTCGTGTCACGTGTCACGTGTTTCGTATAAATCTTATATGGGTAATCATCCCAAATATGCACATTGTTATCAACCAGATATTTGATATTGGATTGGCCGGAAATAAACCAGTACAGCTCATGCAAAACGCCTTTCCAGTAGACTTTTTTGGTGGTTAAGAGTGGAAAGCCTTTTGATAAATCGTACCGGCACTGTCTGCCAAACACCCCATAAGAGACAGCTTTGGTGCCGCGATCAACATTCTTCACGCCGTTTTTTAATACTTCTTTGAGAAGATCTAAATATTGATATTCCTGATGTTTCATAATAATACTACAAATACATACCAATACTACCAATAAATACCAATAAGTCAATATGTATTGAAACATTTGTAGTATTTGACATTTGTAGTATTGGTAGTATTATACCTGCCGCTCGCGGCGTTTCGCCGTTACTCGGCCGCCCTGCCATTGGCCGCGATATAAATTTCCTCCGCCTTTGACCTCATGAAATTGAATATGGACTATGCGGGCGCCCAGTTCTATAACAACAGTGGCCGCTCCCTCATTACTCAAGCCAAAAATTAACCCACCACGGTAGCCCGGCGGCACATTTCCGGTTCTGATAAATAACCCGCTTCTATAGGTGGTTGACCGCGGGGTAATGCTGGCGGTGAGATTTTCCGGCATGTTGACGGTTTCCATGGTTTTAATTAAATAGAACTCGCCAGGCCGGATAGTAATTCTTTGAGTTTTGAGTTTTGAGTTTTGAGTTCGGTATTT
>JACOYD010000059.1 GCA_016182055.1 Candidatus Microgenomates bacterium
CTTTCCAAACGCATAAATAAACTCCATTCCTCTTGGCTTCACTGATACACCGATACACTGACAAACCGATTTGCTGATACACAGACGTACCGATATACTGACCTGCCGATTTACCGACTCCCTGATTCCGTAGCTGTGGGAGGACCTTCAACCTCTATCGGCTCCTTCTGCGGCGGTAAAGTGCTTGAGGGGGTGCTTATTTGCAGCGGCTGCTGTTGCGTTGTGACTTGCGGCCGGGCGCTTGGCGTAGCTTGCTCTGGGGCCGGAATTTTATTGGCAAGCACTGCTATTTCTTCTTCAATTTTCTTAAATTCATCGGAGCCGCGGGGCAGCAGGTTTCGGACGGTTTGATACTCGGAAAGAGCCAGTTTAAGGCTGTCGCTATCACCCTTATTTTCCCAGGCATGACCCAGATTGTAGTGGGCATTGGCCAGATCCGGTTTAAGATTTACCGCTATCTGAAATTGGCTAATAGCCGCTTCCTGTTGATTGAGCTGGAGATAAATGCCGCCCAAAGCTATGCGCAGAAGGGGATTGGCCGGATCAAGAGCTACCGCCTGCTGGGTAGAGGCAATGGCAAACTGGTCGGCATCCTGGGCAAAACCGATAATATTTCTATAAACATTGGCCAGATTTTCCCAGTTGGCTACATTGAGGGGAGATAGGGCTACGGCGTTTCTGCCAAAATTAATGGCCTGCTGAACAAGCTGGGTTAAATCTCTTCTATCCTGATCGGAAACGGCCGCCGCCTCTGTTGCAGTTTTTATTTGCTGGGCTTTGAAAGTGGCAATGGCTAAATTTGTCTGGGAAAACAGGCGATGATAGCTATCACGATTGGTAAAAGTATTTAGGGCCTGGTTTTGCAGATCATATGTTTCTTTGGCCTTGTTGTTTTGCCATTCTACCAGCGATTGCTGCATGTTCACATCGGCGTACATAAAACGAGTCAGAGAAGTTTTCTTTCCCGGAATACCCAAAAGAACAACCAAAACAACCAGAATTATAATTCCCAGAACTGTGAAAGGCAGAAGATCGGAACTGTCCTGGTCACTTCTGACTTCCCGGGCGGGAGTAACTGCCAGAAAGCCTTTTTTCAAAGCCACCATGGAAATGGTTAGATCAAAAACCTGCGGATTGTTTTCAACAGAGAGGCACAGCCCGTACAGAGCCAGTAAAATAAAAATCAGGGAAAATGTTAAAAAGGAAAACGGCAGGAAAAAGGCAAAAAGAAAAAGCAGAATCATGCTCAAGAAAACACCCACAGTTTCTCTCTCATGCCGCCCGTTTTTGAAAAAAGAGGAAAGCAGGCGGAAAATCAGAAAAATAAGGGTAATAGCCCCGACAATGCCCAGGGTGGAGAGAACCTCCAGAAAGAAGCTGGAGGAATTGCTAAATCGGCTATTCCAAAGGTCGCTGCTGTTAATCGCCGCATCCTTAAAGCGGGTAAAGTTAAAAAGATAACTGCCCGGACCGGTACCAAAAAGGGCGGTTTGAAAATTGGTGCCCAAAGGCTGAAGAGCCGTGCGCAGGCCGGTTTCTTGAGGCAAGAGAAGCGGTCTGGCGGTGGTTACCAGCTGATAAAGGCTAATTGTGACGGCAACGGCAATGACGATGGCGGCACTTACAGATAAAATGCCTGTCAGCCGCTTTTGGGAAGCAAGACCTGATTTGGCACCCGCTATAGCCATAGGTAAAAGGGCGATGAGAAAAATAACGGTGGTTAAAAGGGAGCCGGCAAGAGAAAAGGCCGGATTTTTGGCAATCGGGTAGGGCAGAAGATAGACCTTGCTAAATTGCAAAATGGTGAAGATGCCTACTAAAACTCCTCCAAGCAAAAATCCGCTTAGTAAAAACTTTTTGTCCTGTCCTTCCAGATTATTTATGATGAGGAAGAACAGGAGAATTGCCGCCAGCATGGGAATGGCTGAAATGAGAGCGCTGCTGGTTGAGGAGGCAAAAAACAGGGAGGCGATAATGGTAAAGGCGAGAATAAAAAGAGGGAGATCAAAAGGAGTCCGGCGGAAGGTAAATTTGCCCTCCAGTACAGTTTTTAAGCCAAACAAAAAGAGCAAAAGCAAGGTCACCGAAACAAGCAGCAGTTGCTTGGGTGTTTCAATGGCGTCGGTGGTGAAGGGAAGTAGAAAAAGCGGCAAAATAACCACAGTGAGGGCAATTACGTATTTGTTAAGAGCTAAAATAAGAGTCAAAAATTTCATGTTATATGATGGTTATTATCATACGCAATGTTTTATTGTAAAGTCAATACCCTAATTTATAACCCACCAGTTAAAAGTAATATCTTTATTTATCCAGTCGGCAATTGCCACTGTAAAAGATTCATCGGGAATTTGTCTGGCTACATAAAGGGTTAAGCCTTTGGTATCGGAGGTAGGAGTGAGATAAATAAGCGAGTTTTCTGTGACAGAAGTAGTTTTGATAGTTGCTTCGGTGGTTCCGCCCAAAATAGCGGCTTTACCCACAGAGCCGAGGCCGATTTGCGAGTTGATGTCGGCCGAGGCGCTGGCTACTAAAGGAGGTAATTTAAGTTTAAGAAATTCCGCTCGCCTCGCTTCGATGTCGGCGAAGCGGGCCGAGCCGGAGGCGGTGAGGTCGCCCCGATCGGTTATACGAAGAACTGCCGAGCCGGAGGCATTTTGAATTATGAAACGTTCACCATCCGAGGAGTCGCTTCGCAACACCTCGGAGGTGGCCGGATGGACTCCTCCGAGGTGAATAATAAGGTCTTGGTTGGGAATAGGGCTGATTATATTGGCCGAGAGAGTTCCTGCAAAAACAGCGTCGCCTTTTACTTTTAGGTTGCCGCTGTTATCTATATACACCCGGCCGTCGGCAATTGACAAACCGCCCTGACCCAGAGATTGGAGTTTTAAGTCAGCCCCCAGCACATTGATGGAATTATCATGCAGAATAAAGCTTGAGCCAAGGGAGAGAATGCCGGTTATTGAGGTATCGGACAGTCCTGTCGGACCAAGCGAGATAAGACCGTCAAAAAATGAGCCGCTTTCGGCGAAAAACTTGTCAATGCGCAGGGCGGCGGAGGAAGAAGCAGAAGTCAGTAAACCAGCGGGTCGGTTAGTCAGCGAGTCAGCTAAATCGGTCTGATCAGCTGATCTGCTGGTAATCTGATTTTCCGATTCACTGATATGCTGACTTGCTGAAATACTGGTTAAGTTTGCTATCCTTGCTTCAAGGCCTTCGATTTCTTCCGCGATGATTTTCTTGGCCCGGAGAGTTCCGCTGACTGTGGCATCATTACTAACCTCTAAGCTCTCGGCTCTAAGCTCTCCACTTATGGTGGCGTCTCCCTTAACCGTTAGTTGGCCATCTACTATAATAGTATCGGAGGATAGGGGAGAGATGATATCGGTTTTGACCTGGCCAATGTTGGCAGTTTGGGCAAACAACTGCTGAACATCTAGCAACATGGCTTTTAGACTGCCAACAAAAAATTCTATTGGGTTTATTGAATTATTTGTAGTATTGGTAGTATTTGTAGTATTTGCTAGGCCGGAGTAGGTGGCCTCTTTGGCGATCAGCTGACCGTCGGCGGTAAAGAGAAGGTCGGGATTGTAGAAAGAGAGGGTGATGAGAGCGAGGATTTTACTTTGACAAAATGTCTTGACGTTAGAAGTGGGATTTTCTTGATTTTGATTGTCTTGATTTCTAGAATTCAAGATATCAGGATTCTCACTTCCCACATCGCATTTCAAAGATTCCAATGCTTTACCGACTACTTGTCCCGCCCTTGTCGCTTTCATGGCAACTCCCGGGATAGAGGAGGAGGTCAAATAGTCTCCCGTTTCAATCGGCCCGTTCTCGGTTGAGACCTTAACCGGCACCCTTCCTGCCAGGCCCACCGGAACAGGATGTTCCTCAACGCTAAATAAATCCCGTCCCAGACTTTCCGAAGAGGGATTGGTGGAAACAATGCCGATAACTTCTTTTTGATAAGGAATACCTGCTGATTTTTGAATCCAGGCTTTGGAGGAAGTTTTGCCGATATTTAGCGGATCATCCACCGCCACCGGCGGCTTTTCTTTATTAATAACTACCAAATCTCCGGCAGTTAGCGTGCCGTCACTGCCGTAATACTCGGCCAAGTCGGTTTGGGTGTCGCCGCAGTCGCGGATAATTGCCGCTCCGGCCGTACCGTTGCTCTGGGTCCCGCAGAGGCGCTGGGAGGCCTGGGTGGCAGAGAGTTGCAGGGTGGTTTCGGCAGTTTGTACAGTGAGAGTTCCGGAAACGGTCATGTTTTGGGCCACGTTTAGATTTTTGCCCACCGTCAGATCCCGCTCAATATGCAAATTGGACAGGCGTCTTGGTCCAACATCGGAAAGAGAATAGGCCAGACTGGCTGAAGGCACCACCTGACGGGCTTGAGAATTGCTGGACCATTCAAAGATAAGCTCATCGCTGGTATCATCCTGAAAATGCTCAATGATAACAGGATACCAGCGGTTGGCGTCAAGATACAAACTGGCCTGGTGGGTAATTTTTCCCTGCGACTGCCAATTGTCCAGAATTTTATTTTGATTGATAAAAACCCTGATGCCGTCGGTGGTGGTCAGATAAAAAGTATAGCTTTCGGAATATGGGGGACGAATATAGCCGATAATCTGCAGAGAATGTTCTTTAATCGAAGGGGCGGGCGAGACTTGAGAAAAGTTCACTTGCGGCAAAACGGTTTGCTTAAAAGGCCGGCCCTTAAAATTGCCCGGCGTACCGGTATCATCATACCAAATGGCATACAGTCCGCCGGTATTTAAGTTGGAGAAACTGCCCAGTATGGAAGTGTCGCCCGCTACCGAAAGGGAGGTGACCGAAGCCACTCCTGATACGGAAAGCGCACCGTTTGTTATAGTGTTGCCGGAATTATCAATTGCAAAAGCACTTTTACCCCCAATTTGTACCAGAAAGGCATCGTTTTCGCTCTGGCTGTTGATAGAAAGAGAGTCGGCTATTTCCACCGTTCCCGTTATGGAGTTGGCAAGCGGAGAGAGCACGTCAACTTTGCCGTCTCCGTCGGGCCACAGCAGAATTGAACTGTTAGAGTTTTGGGCGGTGCGAAGGGCTATACTTTGGCCGGTCAGGGTAAAGGTGCCGGAGCTGGCTATAATATTGGGCGAGTCATTGGCGATGGTAAGTTTTCCTTCGCTGTCAAAAAGCAGCCGGCCGGTGGGGTAGGAAACAGAGGAGCCGCCTACGAGTTGTCTGGGCCGCATTTCGGCATCGCCCTGTATGGCAATACCCAGATAAACAGGTATTAGGCTTTGGGAAATAGACGGGGGGAGGCTGGCTAGAATTACTTTGAAAAATCCCTGTTCATCTGGAGTCACTTCTTTGCTGGTTTGATATATAAGATTGGTAAATTTATCCGGATCTTCATAGAAAGAAAAGATTACCAGCGAAGTTTTGTTAACGGCACTGCCGTTTCTGTCGGTCAGTTTGCCGGAAAAGGTAAAGCCGGCCGGCTCTGTTATTTGTTTAACGGCAGTCTTTTCCTGCCGGCCAATTGGACTAATTGGCCCAATTAGGCCAATTTGTTCCAGACCGAAAAGCAGACCGGCGGTGATTATGAGCAAAGCCAGGGGGATGAGGTAAGGGATAAAGACAGTCTTTTTATAAGGACTATAGAAATCTTTTTTAACATTAGACAGAGAATTTTTGTTCCGCACATATCTGCCCAGTTGAGCTATATCAATACCATTCACTTTATTTATAACCGTATCAATAGGTCGCACCAGCAAATAGTCAAACAGCCGGACAAACGGCAGTTTGTCAAACCAGCCCCGATTAAATCGGGGCTCCTGATATATTTGAGGAGTTGTTTTGGGGGTATCCGATACCTCTTGAGTAATTTCTTCACTGTCAAAAGGATTATTTTTCAAATATCCCTGTTCTTTGGCAAATTTAGCGTAGAGTCTTAAGGCGGACAATTTCCTGTTGATAGATAATGGCGAAAGTTTTAGTATATTAAGTAATCTATTTTTATATTCTGATATATTATTTACAGAGAAGTCAAGCTGGTAGGCCGCTTGAGAAAGCCAGGAAAAAAAATGCTCCAGATCAAACAGATAATTTTTAATGGTGTTGGCGGCCAAACCCTGCCGGTAGAGAAAATTCTTAAATTCTCCCAGATGGTGTGGATCTGCCCGGCCGGCGGTTTGGGCTTTAAGGTCGACCAGCGGACTTTGACTGATTAAATGAATACTTAACAGAAATTCAAAAAATTTGCGCAGACTGCTTAGTCTTCTTTCAATGGTGGCCGGACTTAAGTTTTGTCCCTCAAGGTATCTGACAAAATTTTCTATATGGTAAAAAGTTACCGCGCCCGGCTGAAACGACAAACCATATGATGCTTTAAGCCATCTTATGAACAAGTTAATATCGGCCAAATAATTTCGTACGGTATTGCCCGACGGTCTTACTTTTTGATCAAACAGGTAGTTTTGAAAAAGAATGGTTATATCCATAAATTACCGCTGCCATTGTTTGTGAAAAATATCATCAGCTTCAAGATTATACAAATTATATGTTTATTTATTGACTTGATTAACTTTAGAGCTAAAGTATGGTCATCGTCAATGGGGGAATATTTTGATGCGATTGGATGGGGTTTATCAAAAGCGAAATACTTTATTAAGTTATGCTTTGATATATTAAGAATGGATAATTTTTACGGGTTTTCACAAATGAAGGCGCCACCTCGGAGGTGTATTTTATTCTTGGACGAAAATAATCCTAAACAAACTAATATTTTTAATTCTTATGATTGTTTTATATAGTTTGTATTAGACAGCAAGTAATTACTATGTAACATTTCTATTGACTTAAGGCATAGATTATGTTACTATACTACTAAAATAGCTATGCATCGTTTGAAAAATACTATTTTGTTTATTCTTTCGGGGGGACTGCAATTTTCTCCGCAGTATTACCCCTACGACATCATTTATAAACGGGCCGGCGGTTTTTCTCCTTCCTCAATTCGCGTCACGCTTAACAGACTTGTTCTAAATAAAGAAGTGGAAAAAATAGAAAAGAATGACATTGTCCATTTTCGATTAACCTCAAAGATGATTAAACAACTGAAGGAAGATTTCTTTTTGGACTACACTCCTCCCCGCTGGGATAAAAAATGGCGGGTGGCGTACGCCGGAAAAAGAAATAGGCTTAAAAAATTGGGCTTTGGTATGCTGCAAAGATCAATTTATATCTCCCCTTTTCAGGTTAAGATGGATCATTCACAATTGCAATTTAACGTTCGTGAAATAATTCCGTTTTCCCATAAAGAGGCGGCGGCAATTGCCTGGAAACTGGATGAGCTTTTAACCCGATATAATAAATGGCTTAAAAAAGCAGCTAACTTTAACAAGAAAATCGGCAATATTATGACGCTTGTTGATGAATATAGGGCCTTGGTAAAGTATGATCCAAAACTGCCGGTGGAGCTTATGCCAGTTGGCTGGCCAACTGCCCTGGCCCGCAAAAAACTGTTGTCGCTGGTTTCCGGGAAATTCCCGTGACGGGAAATTGAGGCTGACTGATGGGAGGTTTTGGCAGTCGCAAGCGCAAAGTGCTACAAAAAGAAGGCACCTTGATTTTGGCTTACCCGCGGCCAAAACGTCTAGTTTTGCGGTAGAAGCGAAGCCGATGACTGATAGCAATTAGTCCAATTAGTCCAATTAGTCCAATTAACAGCAGTCTTTTGGGAATTACATAAAATGTCAGAGTTTGGTTCAAAGTTTTTCTTCCGTCAACATCAATGTTAGCTACCGCGGTATATTTACCCCACAAATTTTGGGTGGAAATAGCAGAAGACGAGATGTTTCTGATAGAACCGGCTAAAACATTTTGCGTTGGTATAATAAGCTTTTTTATTTGTACCCCGGCCGCATCTGCCAGCGTAATATCTCCTTTTACTTTTACAAAATGCAGTCCCTGATTTTCCAGAAGTAGCAAAAAGTTCACCGGCTCTCCCGTTGCAATCACCGGTACTGAAAATTCTTTAATTTTGGTATTAGACAAATTAGACAAATTGGAACGGACGGATAAAAGAACATTGCTGCCTATACCCGCTTCTATTTTGGAAAAAGCCCCGCTTTCGGAAGAGGTGGGTTCTGAGTCGTTGCCGGTTTGAAAAAGAAGAGTCGCGTAATAGTCGGAAGGAGTGGCCTCTTTTGGTATGTCAACCAGTAAAGAAAGATTGGCTGTTTCACTGGGCCGAAGAGTAAAGATACCTTGTCCTGAGCTTGTCGAAGGATTTTTTTCCAGGCGAATCATGGATGTTAAAGCGGCTACGTTATTGCCGTTGTCATTAATATTAATTGTAATTGATCCGTCCTGTGCGGCTGTAAATGGTTTGATGCTAAACTTTATTGTTTGAGACTTTTTGCTATTGTTGGTAAGTATTAGCGGCGCCTTAAGTGTACTGCTCGGCGTCCCGCCTGCCGGCGAGGCAAGGGCAATAATTTCGGTGATGGGAGGATAGAGAGAAATGTCAAGTTTTTCTGCATGAGCAGAATGTATGCCAATAACTATAAATAATATAAAAAACAAACTTGTTTTTAAAATTATAAATTTTAAGTTTTTAATTTTCATTGAAAATTTTAAATTGAAAATTGTTAATATTTCGGTATTGCCAGAAATATAAGTGTATTTTCATAATGTTTATCTTTGGGCAGGGGCTGGTTTTGACTGACGTTAAGTTTAATAGTTAAATCACCCATTGGCATGGCTGTCATCGGTTCCTCTTTTGACCGGTCGGCCAACTGGCGATAATTTACTCCGTCCAAAGAAAAACCCAGACCAAAAGTAAAGGGGTTGAGAAAGGGCGCCGCTATTTTTTCACTGCAAGCCCCGTTATCGCAGGTGGTATCGGGGATAATGTTATCGTCAAGTTTAAGCGGGTGGTTGGCCGAGGATAGCAGTTGATATCCTTGGCTCGAGCCGGGGTCAACTGATACACTAATTTTTCTTATGATGGGGTTTGTGGGAGTTATTGGGCCGTAGTCAACAAAGTTTGCCGATGAGGCAATACGCATTGGTTTGCCGTTGGTACTTTCGGCAAATCCGCTTTGCACGGATGATTGAAAAGGCGGCGGTCTGTCAGCTGACGGATTGGTTTGGATAAGAGTAGAGAAGTAAGGATTAAAATAGCGAGGAATCTCATGAAGCATATGCTACGAGGTTTAAAAGAAAAATGCAAGGCATTTTCTATTCTTCTTTTGCAAGCGCTTCGCTCGGCAAGTTTTTGTTCGTGTCCTGCAGTTCGCAATAGTCTTTGCAGAGAGTAGGTGTGACTTGCCTCTTAAGACTTAAGGAGAAGCAACTCTTCACATGTTAAGCTCAAAGTGCAGGGCTCACAAAATTCTTGCCTCGCCGCCCCTTTGCCAATTGAGATCTTTTCTGTAAGCTTTGTTGTCGAGTCTCAAGCGTGGGGAAACGGCTGATATAGCCGAGGGCTCCCCCGCAGTGAGCGAGGGTAGAAAGCTAAGAAAAGGCTCACTTTGGCCGCCCTTTTCTTGGTTCTTCTTTTGGACGGCAAAAGAAGAATATAATTGTTTTGGACACGCAAAAGATAGCAAAGATTCTGAGTTAAACAGAGAAAATGTTTTTATGGCGTCAGTGTGGGTTGAGCGCTTTCTGTTGCGATAGAAATGGGAGCGGTGTTAATAATTTTATTGGCTTTAAGATCAAACAAAATGGCTTTTTTATTTTTGGCGTAGAGGACTAAAACGTCATCATTTTTG
>JACOYD010000060.1 GCA_016182055.1 Candidatus Microgenomates bacterium
AAACTACGGTAACTATCCGGATCCTCGGGAGATGCTTGGGAAATATGGCGGAGATGCTTTGCGTTTATATCTGATGGGTAGCCCGGTTATGAAAGGCGAGGATATTCTTATTTCGGAGGAACAATACAGAAATCAAGTACGAGGATTACTTTTAATTCTTTGGAATGTATACAATTTCTTTGTAGCCAATGCCAATGCTGATAAATGGATTTCGAAAGTCAAAAATCAACCCTTCGGCTTCGCTCAGGGCAAGAAGTCAAAAATCGAAAGTCAAAACATTTTAGACCAATGGATCTTATCGCGTCTTTATGGGAACGTGAAAAACGTAACAAAGGCGCTTGAAAGATTTGATACGGTTGATGCAATAGGTCATGCGGGAATCCTTTTTATTCATGACTTGTCAAACTGGTATGTGAGGAGAATTCGCGACCGAGTTGGACCAAGCGCACCCAATGATCAAGACAAAAAAGACGCTTATCAAACCCTATGGCTTGTTCTTAACGAATATTGTAAAGTGCTTGCGCCCATAATTCCCTTCGTTACGGAAGAAATCTATAGAAATCTGACTGGAGAAGAGTCTGTTCATCTTGCAAGCTGGCCTACGCTTAATAAGTCTTTATATAATGCTAAGCTTGAAACAGATATGGATAATGGAATGAGTTTGGCTTCGGTTATTCACGCATTTCGCAAGGCGGCGACTCTTAAAGTGCGAATTCCGCTGCGAACACTTGCCTACAAAGGTCCTCAGCAATTATCAGATGAGGCAAGAAAGGTTGTTGAAGATGAAGTTAATGTGTATAAACTTATCTATCAGGGTAAAAGTAAAGAATATACGGTCACCGGTGATACAAATGAGAAGAATCAAGATTTAGCTGCCGGAGAGGCTAGGGAAATTGTAAGAAGAATTCAGTCGGAGCGAAAAAAGTTGGGTGTGGCGCTTAATCAATATATTACCGTCACGTTACTTTCCTGGCCAAAAGAACATGAACAATGGATTAAAAAACAAGCTTTGATTAAAGATTTACGAGTGGGCAAAATATTTACAGTATCCGCATGAAATTTTTTTCAGGCTACGACTTTACCATTGTTATTTCTTCATTGTTGCTGCTAGCTACCAGTCTTATTATTCTTTCATCGCTAGATGGGGGTCTCTTTCAAAACCAACTAGTTTTTGTTTTACTGGGTATTTTTGTTTTTATTATTTTTTCACTGCTTAATGTGGGTGCCCTGCAAAATGTTTCTTGGCCCTTTTATATCGGGGCGCTTTTACTTTTTATTTTAACATTTGTTATCGGCAGTGAAATTAGAGGTGCCAAGCGCTGGATAGAATTAGGCGGAGTTACCATCCAAACTTCGGAGTTAGTTAAGCCCTTTCTTATCCTGGCGTTTGCCTCGCTTCTTTGCCGATGGAGGGAAAAAATAACTTTTGGCCGTTTTATTCTTTGGATTTTATTTTTTTTGCCCATAGTTTTTTTGCTGGCCAGACAGCCGGACTTGGGCAGTGTTTTAGTTTATTCAATAACGTTTATTTTCATGCTTATGGCCGGCGGTATAAGTATATGGTATTTTCTCTCCGGAGGATTTTTTTTCCTGATTTCGGCTCCTTTTGTCTGGAAACTTCTGGCCGATTATCAGAAAAATAGAATTGTTACTTTTCTAAATCCTAAGCATGATCCTTTGGGAATTGGCTATAATGCTATTCAATCAACTATTGCGGTAGGTTCCGGGCTTCTTTTTGGAAGGGGGCTGGGCCGCGGCGTACAGTCACAGCTTTCCTTTTTGCCCGAGCGGCATACGGATTTTATTTTTGCCACTTTTAGCGAGCAGTTTGGATTTGTGGGAGCCTTGATTGTTTTGTCTCTTTATTTTTTTCTGCTTTTAAGAATTCTTTATATAGCCAAAAACACCAAAAGTCTGTTTGAAAGCTATATTGCTCTTGGTGTTTTTGCTCTTATTTTGACTCAAGCCTTTATCAATATCGGTATGAACATAGGTATTGTTCCGATAACGGGAGTCACCCTGCCGCTTCTTTCCTATGGCGGATCTTCGATTATTTCGACATTAATTGCTTTGGGACTGGTAAATGCCATCGCCCGTCCCATGAGGCAAAAGCAAAATACACTGGAAATCCGCTGACATTTCTGCTAGAATTACTTTCTATGAATTATGCGGTGATTAGAACCGGTGGAAAACAATACAAGGTAAGTGTGGGCGACGTTGTAGAAATTGATAAATTGCCAGTTGAGAAAGATAAAGAGATAGTTTTTGACGAAGTGTTACTACTGGCTTGGGACGGACAAATAAAAATTGGCACTCCCACTTTAACTGGTATAACTGCTAAAGCCAAAGTTTTGGAGCAGAAAAAAGGGGAAAAGGTGCGGGTGGCCAAGTTTAAGTCCAAAGTCCGCTACCGCCGCGTCATGGGCTTCCGTCCTTTGTTAACTAAAATTAAGATTGAAAAAATTGAGGAAGTAAAGGCTAAAAAATAATTTTTCCCTCTTGACATCTGTGAAAAGTATTATTAGAATATACCCAGTTTTCACAAACTAATTTATGGCACACACAAAATCTCAAGGAAGCACCAGACAAAACAAAGACAGCATTTCCAAGCGCTTGGGCGTGAAACTTTTTGGCGGACAAAGGGCTCTGCTGGGTAATATTATCATCCGTCAGAGAGGTACGCGAGTGCATCCCGGCCGCGGCGTGGGAATGGGAAGCGACTATACAATTTTTGCCAAAAAAGAAGGCAGTGTAAATTTTCGCAGACGTCATAACGATTTAATAGTTGACGTAATATAAAGATATGGCAGAGACTAGCGAAGTTTTTGAGCTTGATATTAATATTTTAGAAGCAAACCCCCTCCAGCCCCGAGGACTTATTACTCCTGAATCGCTTTCCGAACTTGTTGATTCTATAAGAGAACATGGTATTTTGGAGCCTTTGGTTATTGCCAAAACTCCGGCCGGCTATCAAATTATTGCCGGAGAAAGGCGTTGGCGGGCGGCCAAAGTGGCCGGATTGGGCAAGGTACCTGTAGTTATTAAAGAAACATCACCTCGGGGAATGCTGGAAATGGCAATTGTAGAAAACGTGCAAAGAGAGGATCTCAATGCGCTGGAGCGAGCTCAGGCTTATAAAAGGCTTATCGATGAATTTCAAATGACTACCACCGAGATTGCCCAGCGTGTTGGCAAAAGCCTTCCCTATATTTCTAATTCCCTTCGTCTTCTTACTCTTCCCGATGCGCTAAAAGACGCGCTTATCTCCGGAGCCACCACCGAGGGGCATGTCCGGGCTATTGTTTCTTTGGAAGATGCCAAACTTATGCTTGATGTTTACAAAAGAGTATTGAGTGAGGGCGCTTCCGTTCGTCGGACAGAAGATTTGGTGCGCAAGATGAGATCAGATTTACCGGAAAAAAATGTTCGGCGAATGGCAAAAATTCACAGCGTTGAACTTGAACAGATAGAGAATGACATGTCGGAAAAACTGGGAGCCAAAGTAAAAATTTCCCAAACTGGAGTGGCGGCCAAGGTCTACATCAATTTCAGAGGAGATACGGTAAGTACTACGGAACACATCAAAAGACTGCATTCAGCGGTAGCGAGCTTGGGGAACTAGTTTGGCCTGTTTTGGCGGCCAGTAAACTAGAATTGCTTTGCCGATAATGCTGGATGTGCCAAAGAAGCCGCAGGCCCGCGATGCCTCAATAAAGCCCCACGTACGTGAATCGGAACTGTTTAATCTATTATCGCCAAAAACAGCATAGGAATTAGCCGGTACTTTTACCTCTGTGCCCTCGTTCAAAAATTTTCCGGGAGGAGTGATAATATCCGGATCTAAATAGTCTTCCGGAAGAGCAGTTCCGTTTACAAAAACTTTTCCGTGTTCTATTTTTATTGTTTCGTTGGGCAGGGCAATTACCCGTTTGATAAAATCTTTTTCCGAATCTTCAGGGGACTTAAAAACAACTATCTCGCCTCTTTTTGGTAAGGCGAAGCAATATGAGATTTTGTCTGTAAGAATGTACTCCTTATCGTGAAAATTGGGAAACATGGAGCTGCCGACCACCTGATGAGGCTGAAGTAAAAAAACGTAAACCACCACAAAAACAGATGCTGCTACCACCAGCGTTTCAACAATATCAAAAAAAATAGCCAAAAGTTTTTTCATAGAGGTACAGAATTTTGATTTGAGGCAAACGGGTTAAAAGAAGAAGTTTGTACAGGCACTTGTTCAACTGAGCTAACCGGCTTTTTTTCAAAAGAAAAGTCGTTTTTTGCCCCGTTGTAATCAATTATAATAGTATCGCCTTGCCCAAAAGCTTTTTTAATAAGCAGAGTGGAGATGGGGTTTTCAATGCGGGTTTGGATGATACGCCGCAAGGGCCTGGCGCCAAAAACAGGATCAAATCCAAGTCTGCTTAACTGCTCAAGAGCCAGACTGCTAATTTCCAGATTTATTTTTTGTTCAAGGAGAAGATGTCGGGTGTTATTAATACCAATAGTGGCAATTTTAAGCATGTGCTCTTCTGCTAGAGGTTTAAAAACGATAATTTCATCAAATCTATTGAGCAGTTCCGGTTTGAAAAACTTTTCCAGTTCAGCAAGAAGCATTCTGGCAATATTGGCAAAGGAGGAGTCCTGACTTTCTTGATTATTTACCCCAACAACTTGGGAGGTAAGACCTTGCAGATTTTCTTTTTGAATAAGAGCAGTACCAATATTGGAGGTAGCAATAATAATGGTATTTTTAAAGGAAACGGTTCGTCCTTTGTTGTCGGTAAGTCTGCCGTCTTCCAATATTTGAATGAGAATGTTAAACACATCGGGATGGGCTTTTTCTATTTCATCAAGCAGAATTACCGAATAGGGTTTGGTTCGAACTGCTTCCGTGAGCTGTCCTCCCTCTTCATATCCCACATAACCGGGAGGCGCCCCGATTAACTTTGCCACCTCATGTTTCTCCATGTATTCGCTCATATCAAGACGAATCATCAGTATTTCACTGCCGAAAAGTACTTGGGCCAGTGTCTTGGCCAGTTCGGTTTTGCCCACACCGGTGGGGCCCATAAACAGGAAGGAACCAATGGGTCGGTTGGTGTTTTTAAGACCTGCCCTGCCGCGTCTGACTGCCTCGGCAATGGCAGAAACTGCACCATCCTGGTTGATAAGTCTTTGATGAATTAAAGCCTCCAGATGGAGAAGCCGGTCGCTTTCTGTTTCGGTAAGTTTAGTTACGGGAATACCGGTCCAGGCGGCGACTATTTCGGCAATAGTATCCGGACTAACGGAGTTTTGCTCACCGGCATCTTTTGAAAGCCGCATTTTGGAAGCCGCTTCATCTATCAAGTCCACTGCTTTATCAGGCAAAAACCTATCTCCGATATATTGCTTGGAAAGTTTAACTGCAGCGGCAATTGCTTCGTCGGTAATTTTTACATGGTGGAAGTTTTCATATTTGGGACGAAGACTATTTAACATCAAAATAGCATTTTCAATAGTAGGTTCTTCGATAAGCACTTGCTGGAAGCGTCTCTCTAAAGCAGGATCTTTCTCGATGTAGCGGCGATATTCATCAATAGTAGAAGTACCAATTAACTGGACTTCTCCTCTTGCTAAAAAGGGTTTGAGAATGTTACTGGCGTCAAGCGTGCCCTCGCCGCTGCCTGCTCCCACTAAATTATGAACCTCGTCGATAAAAAGAATAATTTCTCCCTGGGCAATTTTTAGTTCTTTAATAAGCTGTTTGAGTCTTTCTTCAAATTCACCCCTATGTGAGGCGCCGGCAATAAGAGAGGTGAGATCTAAAGAAATGATGCGTTTATTTTGCAGGTCAATTGGTATATCCCTGGCAACAATTTTTTGGGCCAGTCCCTCTACAATGGCGGTTTTACCCACGCCGGATTCCCCCACCAGAATTGGATTGTTTTTGGTGCGGCGTACCAGAATATGGACAATTCGCTCGATTTCTTTGTCTCGGCCTATTACCGGATCAAGCAGATTATCGCGGGCTTTCTTTGTTAAATCCGCACCATAAGACTCCAGCGAAGAAACAGTTGTACCGTGTCCAAGCGACTCATTGGCCAATTTATTTTCTATAATTTCTTTGGTAATGCCGTTTTGGGAAAGGATACTGGCTGTCTGAGAATTATTAAGTGCCACTATAGCAAAAAAGACATGTTCGGGAGTAATAAATTCTTCATTTCGGCTTTTGGCAAAACCGGCGGCCTTTTCAAAAATTTCTTTGGTAATGCTTGAAAATTGCGGTGTTTCCAAAGATTGGCCTGTAACTTGTGACTTTCTAATTTCCTGCCCGATAATAGATGGGGAAGCTGAAGAAAGTTGAGAGATAAGCTTAAAAATAGCCGCATCATATAAAAGACCAAGCAGCAGGTGCTCCGGCTCAATGAAGCTTTGTTTTTGTAGAGAGGCTTCATTAGCCGCCTGTGATATGACGGCATTTAACCTTTGGGAAAAATGAGTCAGCAAGGTAAGATCCTGTCTTTTTTCAGGTTCCATGCCGGAGAAAACCGGCGCTGGCGTACTGCTACTAAAATATCGTCGAAGATTAAAAAGTTGTCCGGCCATATAAATTGTATTATCTTATTGTTTATTCCCCTCGTCAATAGGCGTTGGTTCCTGCGGATTTGCCTCTGCCTCCATTTCTTTTGGTTTTTCTTCCGTTTCCTTGGACTGTTCAATAGAAACTTTGCTTTCTTCTTCCTGTTGCTTTTGCTCAACTTCCGCCTGCTCTTTTTTGGCCGCTTCCAGTTTAGCCTTAAGATAAATAATTGTTTCCTGTTCGGAAAAGCCTCCCAAAAGAAGAAACGGCAGAATTGTTGAAAGCTGTTCTACTCCCTGCTTCTTAATTTCGCTATCAGCACTGGATAAAAGTTCGATAACGGAGGAAATTTTTTGAATATCCTGTTTTATCCAATCTTCCCGGGACTTGATTTTATCGCTTATCGGTACTTCTCCCGAGTGATAATTTTCTTCCCACATTTTTTTTACTTCTTCATAATCGTCAATACCGACTGTTTGGACATGGTTTACCATGGGCATTATTTGCGGTTTGCCGGCTACAACTGGTGCCCCGGGTCGGGCAATAGTTGGCATCATAAATGGTACCGGCTTGCCCCATCTGGCGCTTTCGGCAGCCGCTAAAATAGTGGTAGCGCCCATATCGCCCCGCTTGGCTCTTGATAACAGCTCCTGCTGAATACTGGAAAATCTGCTTCTTTCGTGAATATTGGCGAGAGTAGTGGGGGCGGCAATATTGCGCAGGGTGGTCTGGTTTTGACCAATATTTTCTCGGCGCATTTCCAGGCGGGCAATATCCTGGATGCTGGGAATTGATAGTCCGGCATATTTAATAATGTCGCTGGTTTTGGCCTGCGGCAAGGTGGCGATATTAGCTACCTGGGCGCTGATGTTTATTTGTTTAGCTGAAGTTGTTTCAAATGGTCTGCGAAGTGCCAGACCCGCGCCCTCCGCCGGCATTGGCGGCGGCGGCATAACGGGGGCAGGCGGGCGGCCCAGGAAAGGATAAAGACCGGCGAAAGCTTTTTGCAAAAGCAAATTGTCTTCTTTGAAAAAGGAAGCCAGAGCGTCACGAAAAATGCGCAGAAGCACAAAGGGAAGGGCTACCACTACCCAGAGCATAAGCAGGGCAATCAGATATCTGGCATAGGTATCGACGTTGTTGAGATTATTAGTCGGGCTAACCGCTATGCCCGGGCCTCCCAAAAGAATATTTGTGGCTGTTGGGTAAACGACCGCTCCTTCCGGCTGGGTGCTGAAATTAAGCGGAATTCCGCTCTTCCACATCATGACCAGACCCGCCAAAAGCACTGCAAAAAGCGGTCCGTAAAATAGCCAGCGGAAAAATTCTCCGATCCAAATTTTGGCGGTATTGCGCACTAAAGGAAAAGGCAGCAGAAGTACCCAAATGGGAGAAAGAATTATAAAAAACCACAGAATAATTTTTCGCAGAATTAAAACTCCCGCCATCACATAATAGGTAATGGCGGTAGCGCGCACCAGCACTAAAGAAACAATATTCGCTTCATCATTTTCAGTACCACTTCTTCGAAAACCAATAAATGTATCGTAGGGAAAGGCGATATTGAGTAAATCAGAAGACGAAATGCCGTTTTTGTTTGGCAGGCGCAGGAAAAAATTCTGCAGGGTGTCGCTTATTCCATAAATAAAACCGATGATGGCAAATGAGAAGGTAATAAGCAGAAAAACGCCGCCAATTACGAAAACTTGTCTTCGGGCGGAAATATTTTGTCCGCGGGAAGTGATAATAAGAAAAGCGGTAAACAATACAATAATCAGAGTAAGAAAATAGGCAATATTTCTAATAAGTGACCAAAACTGAGATATTTGATTGAGACCGCCGGTGGTGGGAGTGAGGAAGACCCAGTTGGCATTTTGGGGATTTAGTGTCCAATCAAGAAACTCTTTGGCTCGTACGCTTCCCTTGCCAACTAGGGTAACTTCGGCGTCCTGTTTCCAGTTTTCGCCTTGAGCAAGAGCTGTTTGTGGGAAGATAAAAAGAACAAAAAGCAATACTAAGAAAAACCCGGCAAGGCGGGCAGGCAAAAATTGCATAGAGTAAAATCTATTGTGGCAAGATTTTGCGGGAAAGTCAATACAAAGTTTTGAAAAGCAGCTTGTTTTTTAGTACAATGGAAGGATGGACTCGTAGCTCAGCGGTAGAGCGCTGCATTCACATTGCAGATGTCAGAGGTTCAAATCCTCTCGAGTCCACAGATCGGGATTTTCTGAAATCCTGCGAAGATTGGCTCTGCGCGGGTGGGGGCGCGCAGAGTGCTGCCCGCCTAGCCGCGAGGCTGGCAAAGCCGCCTAGCCGCGAGGCTGGCAAAGCCCTGATTGTAATTTAGGGAAAGTTGCCGATTAGTTAAAAAGAAGTTCGAGCCGACGGTTTTTGCTCCGATTGCCAAATCGGAGCAGGTATTTTTTGCGCGCGCGATTTTTGCGCACGATAGTGCGCTACCAATGAAGTTTTTGAAAGGTTCGAGCCAACTCGAACCGTCTGCTTTTATTTTCTCAATTTCACCAGTTAAATTTAGCTTTTCTTCGAAAAATTCGTTCTTTTTCATTTTGTAAGTATTGGCATCTATGACTTGTTCCAAATAACTATCCAAAAGGATATTTAACTTTTTATCCAGAATATCCAAGTTTAGTTTTAGTTTATGTAGATTTTCCTCTGATTTACTTTGTTCTTCCATTTCATCCCTTTCAAGCCACTTATACCAATCATTAGCCCATTTTTGGGGTAAAGCTACATCATCAACAGCCTTTCTTAACTGTAATTCAAGATGCTGTGCCGGAATTGGTTTTTGGGAACAAGGTTTTAATTTCTTGGTACATCT
The DNA here is from genome assembly GCA_016182055.1 of Candidatus Microgenomates bacterium. Taxonomy (GTDB): domain Bacteria; phylum Patescibacteriota; class Microgenomatia; order Levybacterales; family JACOYD01; genus JACOYD01. The sequence goes on from JACOYD010000060.1 coordinate 9,405, forward strand.
GTAGTATGTATATGAGGCAGCTCTTTTAGTTGTTTTGTAGTATTTATTATGCACTTCCCCTGTAATTGATGCTCCACACTCACCGCATTTCATTAGTTTATTAAAAGCAAAATTATGGCTGCCTTTTCTGGTTGGCCTTTCAGCCAGTTTTATTTTCTTTTGAACTCTATCGAACAATTCCTTTGAGATAAATAATTTATGTATGCCTTGGTGATATTCCCCAACATATTTCATAATGCCAATGTAGAATCTATTAGAAAGTATCCTTTTAACTTGATCGGGTTTTAAGGGCTTATTCTTAGAAGCTGATATACCAAGTTTATGTAAGAGGAGAGAAATATCCGTAAACGATTTATTCGAAGAAGAGCTGTGCTCATTGCCTTCGGCAAATACATGGAATACCTTTTTAATAATTTTTGACTTTTCTGAATCTATCTGAATAGTTCTTGTACTCGAGTCATTTTTGTACCCAATAGGTGCTTTTACAGGCCAAATTCCATTATTTATTTTATATCTCATTCCTCTTGTAACATTTTCAGATAAATTATCCACATAATACTTAGACTGGCCAAAAGCTATATTTAACATGAATTTTCCTTGAGGTGTTGATTCAAACCAAAACTGGGGGAATTTAAGATCAACTAATTTTCCAATATCTAAAAGATAAATTATTCTTCCTCCGTCAACAGAATTTCTTGCCAGTCTATCAGGATGCCATGAAACAATCCCTTGTGCCTCACCTTTTTCAATTCTTTTTAGAAGTTGTGCGAATTGTTCCCTGCCCGGAACTTTAGCGGTTCTTGCTTCAGTAATAAATTCTACTATTTCTAAATGTTCACGATTTGCAAATTCTTTTAATTCTGCCAGCTGTTGCTCAATAGACAGAACTTGCTTATCTTTCTCATCTGTTGATTTTCTGCAATATGCTATGTATTTCATATAAGTAAAATTTTTGCGTGTCTTTTCGTTTTTGTTCTTTTTAGCTCCGGCAACTTTCCCTAAATTATAATCAGGGCTTTGCCAGCCTCGCGGCTAGGCGGGCAGCACTCTGCGCGCCCCCACCCGCGCAGAGCCAATCTTCGCAGGATTTCAGAAAATCCCGATCT
>JACOYD010000061.1 GCA_016182055.1 Candidatus Microgenomates bacterium
TGTTCCTCACCCATACCAAGTCAGCATACTGGAAATCGCCTGAAAAATCAAGCTATGTTGAAATGCTTTCTTGTCCGGCAACTGTTCTCATAGCGCCTGCGGCAAACATAATCGGCGCCCCAAGTAGAAGAAGCCACCACGATGGATGTTTTCTCATTTCTTCACCAAACCTCGGCAAAAATCCTGGTCTTCTTAATGCCCCCACGCCCAGAGCACCTTCTACTAAATTACGGAATTCTGTATTTTTCTCAAGCGCTTTCTCTGCTAACCCCGCTCCCCATTGACTGTTAAAAATAACATGTAGATCTTCTTGTACAAACCCGCCAGTTAAAGCTCTTCTCCCCAATAGTTGTTTTATAACCTCTGGTTGCATTTTATCAACAAAATCTTTATTATTCATAAGATCATTTATTTCTGCAGTTGTATAAATAGCGTTTGTTGCGGGATTCCGTGTAGCTCCCAAGATATTTCGCATAAGCTGATCTGGTCCTTGAGTTTGGTCCATGAGTATTCTCATATCGGCATTCACTCTTTCTCTATTGATTGGGTGGAAGTCTACCCGACGGAGAATCCCCCTATGTTGTAATGGACCCAACCAGCGTGTCTGAACTGCACCGTATACTGCTTTTTCATTCTGATCTGCTGTCTGCTGTTTAAGCACTTCAAGTTCTTCATTTGCTTTTTGGGAGCTTGTCTCTAAATCTGCCTGGAATGCTGCTGCTGCTGCTTCACGAATGAGATTTTTATATCCATTAACAAGGTCTGTTTCCCGTGAAGTTCTTACTCTGATCATGTCGTCTGCATCTATCTGTTTTCTCCTTAGCTCAAGATCAAACGTGTCTCGTTCCAATTCTCTACCTCTCAAATCTCTTACATTCTCACCTCTTTGTTGACGCAGTCGCTGCTCCTCCTGCTCAAGAGCTTGCAGTTTTTGTATATCTGATTCTCGAGTATTGATGTCGTTGTTGATATTATCTATATCTGTCCTTGTTGTATCAAGATCGTGGAGTATCTCTGCTGTAGGCCTACCAGTCCAACCCACGGCTCTAGACGAATTGTAATGTTCTGTTAAGCTTTGAATAGCTCTTTCTTTTATCTGGAGATTTCGTCTAAGTCCTACCAACTCTGCTTGATGGGTGGGTCGTAAAACTCTCAATCTATCTATTTCTACTGCATCTGCTCCTGTAGGCGCCCCCGCAGCATCACGAGCAAAGCGATTTAACTGTTGTTCAACGGCAACAACCTGCCTTTGCAATTCATCAACTTCTTGATTTTTATTATTTTTTTTAAGTTCTGCTTCCCTAACTTCATCCTGTTTTTGGAAAATTTGCCCGTCTCCAATCAGTTTATTTTCCGGATCCAAAAGTCGCTCAAAAATTTGCTTCCCCTCTTTTGAGAGTCTACCTTCCTTAAGAATTCTTTCGGCAAAATCCTTCTGCTGATTAATATTCATTGTAGCCAACTGATCTTGAATAACGGGAATAGAAGCCGCCTCTGCTAGTACATCTTCTCGAAGCTGGTCTTGCTCGGTAGGAATCATACCGTCATATCCCACTCGCAGAAATTTTTCATTGCGAGCGGCATATTTTTTTGCATCGTTATATCTTGCTAGTTCTGTACCTGTTCGTACCTTTTTACCTGTAGCGTCATAGGTTATCCCTATTTCTTCATTTCTTGCCGCAATTTTCTGGCCAGTATCGGGACCCATTCTCATCATTGCCCCCCCCTCCCGCCACCGCCCCTCGTCTGCCTTGCGATTCACTGCCTCGACAATACGCTGAGCTTGGTGCGGTCTTCCAGCCGCAGGGGCTTCTCTAGCGATGGCCATTCCGGCAAGCTGATCAGGCGTTGGTAGTGCCATTTATATTTCCTCCTTGTGTTGCGCTTTCTGCAACTTTCAGCGCCTCATCTATTTTATTTTCTTTAAGAAGATCCTCCACCTGCTCTACTTTCTCGTCTTCTTTCTTGTCTTGAGCTTCTCCTTGCTCCAAAGTCAAAATTTCGGAAAAAACCGGCCATTTCTGGGAAAGTTCTGTTAAAAAAACTATCAACTGCTCTCGACTGGTAATTGTATCTATCGTATCGAGAATATATGAGGATGCGTCGCTTGCTTGTTCTTGTGTAACTTCACCGTCTCCAAGTGCACGGGCAAGTCTTCTTATAAGACGTTCGCCCACAATATCTTTACGAGCCTCATCAAAGTCCATATATAATTTTATTACAGCTCATTTTTTGTGACTTGTCAAGCGGCAAGTTCGATATTGAAGCCAGCAATAAGATATGTTACCATGGTTAGAGTATGGAAACTCCTAATGCTCCTTCAGAAAGACGATTTATCGGAATAAAACAAATAGATAAACCTGTAGGCTTGAGGCTTGGTAAACTCTCAAAAGTCGTTTTTGTACCTCATCACGACCCCAAGCAAGGTGTTTTAGTGCTCTCGCAAGATCGCCTCTTGTCGAAGTGGCAGGCGAGTCAACAAACAAACGATTTTTCTATTGGAAGATCTGATAAAGAGACTACCAACGATATTGAATTTAGAGATGAGGCGATTTCGCCAAATCATCTACGAGTCACCCATGGGGCTAATCACTTTTATTCTGTGGAAGATCGGGGCTCTATGAATGGCACTTTTGAAGAACAAGTTACGGAAGTTCATGGAGAAGTTTCTGTACAAAATAATGAATGGGCGTTTACCTCTTTAGCTAAACAGCCAACCTTGCAAATAGGCCCCACGCTTGTCCGCGTTGAAACAACAGGAGACAAAACATATATTGTGGCTGGAAGGCGTCGAATAGAGATATCTGAAGGTGTACCTTTTACCATTGGCGCTGGAGCAAATAATAATCTCTCAATAGGAGAGATGCAAGGGAATCCTTTTAATCGAGCTACCCTTGTTTACTTCAATCAAATGGTCTTTATAAATTCTTCTGATAAGCCAATCTCTATTAGGGAACAAAATCCGGGGGCCACTACTCAATCGCAAGAGGCCGCCAGAAAAGGTGTTTTGCTTGAGCAGGCTCTGTAAGAGGAGAGAAATAAAAGAATCACTGCGGAAGAACAAGCCACTAGAGCAACTATGGAGATCCGCCAACTACGACAAAAAGTTGATTTATTACAAAGGGCAGGTTCGGGCCAAAATCAACTTGGAAGATTGGAAAATATACTTAGAGGACTTAGTCCTGATCAACAAGCAACAATTCTTCATGGTATAAGAGGTGGGTTCGGAAAAGCACTGCATCCAGACAGAAATCCCACAGTAGATCCGGAAAACCTTAAAGTAGCTAACACTATTCTTGATAACCTGCGCGATGAGCTAAAGAGAAGAATTTAAAGAAATAATCAGTAAGCCCCAGCCAAACCAAACCGGCTAACTTTATCCACATCTTATCCCCATGCAAACCTTTCCATTCACGAGGCCTGCGGCCTCGCCTCAAACCGACAGCTCACTTGACAAATCCCAATATTAGTGCTAATATTGGGAGTATGATCCCAAGATTACTAGAAGAGGTCATTATTTCCAGGCTGCTTTCCTCCGGCAAAATCATTCTTTTGTTGGGGGCGCGCCAGGTGGGAAAAACAACGCTCCTTACTCACATTGAGCATGCGTGCAAAGCAAAAGGCAAAAGGGTGCTGTACCTCAACTGCGACATCGACGAAGAAAAAGCGGCAATAAATACGACATCCAGAGCCATAATTGAGCAGCTTACGGCTAATATTGATATCATGCTTATTGATGAAGCTCAAGGATTAGATAATCCCGGCCTCACACTTAAAAACATCCATGTCATAGCTCCCCATGTTAAAATCATGGCAACCGGATCATCAAGCTTTGAGCTTAAAAACAAGCTCAGCGATCCTCTTACGGGACGGTATCTGGACTTTATGCTCTATCCTCTATCATTTGCAGAAATTCTTTTCGCTCATCAAAAGTCTTTCATTGATATTGTTTCCAGAAACCGGGCAGACGCAATTCTGCCATCTGTATTGCTCTATGGTCTCTATCCGGAGGTCTACATGAAGAACAATCCTACGGAAAAACAGGCGCTTCTTGAAAGACTCGTTGATAGCTACCTTTTCCGGGATGTCCTAACCTTTCAAAGAGTTAAAAATGCGCAGGCGATTAAGAATTTAACGAGAGCTCTCGCCTATCAGATAGGCTCTGAAGTAAACGAAAATGAATTGGCAAACCGCCTAAAAATTGATCGCAAGACAGTAATCAGCTATCTTGAGGTGCTTGAAAAGTCTTTTATCATTGCCAGAGTACATCCGTTTTCAAAAAACCCGAGAAGAGAAATTGGCAGAAACTACAAAGTATATTTTATCGATCTGGGCATCAGAAACGCTCTTATTGGAGACTTCAACCAGGTAGAATTACGGGCAGATATTGGTTCTTTATGGGAAAACTTTTTGTTTATCGAACGAATGAAGCATTTTGCGAATAAGGATCAGCTCCTGCAGAAGTATTTCTGGAGAAGTTATGGAGGAGCAGAAGTAGATTATATAGAAAAATCGCCGTCTGTCGAAATGAAAGCATTTGAGTTTAAGCATAAAACAGGTTCTTTAAGTAAAGGCGCAAAGTCGTTTACCAATGAGTATAAATCCAAAGTGTTCTTAATCAATAAAGACAATTACCTCGATTTTATCCTTTGAGAGTAAAACTAATTTGTTTGACCTACTTTGTCCCGATTTAATCGGGATTGATAATCTTGCAATGGGATTTTTCACGGATTACACTAATTTCAATCTATTTGATATTTAAGTTTTAATTTTTAATATTTTTATGGACCAGCATCCGATACCGCAAAATATCACCAATTTTGAGTTTAAGCTGATAGGCGACATGACCATTAAGCAGTTTGCCTATCTGGCCGGCTGTGTGACTCTGGCCTATATTTTTTTTCTTTTTCCCCTTCATCCCTTTATCAAATTTCCCACTATTGTTTTTCTGGTTCTTTTAGGCGTGGCTCTGGCCTTTGTGCCGGTGGAAGGCCGGCCGCTGGATCGCTGGATCAGCAATTTTATCAGAGCTCTTTTTTCTCCCAGTCAATATATCTTTCATAAAGATGCTGCTGCCGGTTTTTTCCCAACACACGCCTCTTTGGCAGAAATGCCCCTTAGCGAAAGAGCTAAAATACCTACCGTCAAAGACAGCGATGAACGCTTTACCACCTTTCTTAAACAAACACAAACCCCTTTTACCGATATGGAAAATTCACCGGAGAGTCTATCCAGAATTCAAAAGCTGGCAGAGGAAGCGGCTTTTCAACCAACCCCTCATCAATCGGGACCAACGCCCGTAACCCAAACTATTCCCTCTCCCACTCCTCCATCACCCCCAGTCTCTCAGCCATCCCCAGCTTCCCCAACTCCCCTTACTTCCTCTACCCCGATTAAATCGGGGCCTACCGATGAGCTGGAAAAGAAATTCCGGGAAATGAGAGCGGAAAAAGAACAACTGCTCAAAGAACTGGAAGAACTTAAACGCTCTGTGGCAACCCCAACTCCTCTTACTTCCCCTACCGTCTCAACTGCCCCGCGGCCGGCGCCATTATTTGCCACTCCACCCAAACCACCCAGGTCAACTGGCACGCTGTCGCCCTTCCCCCAGGCACCCAATATTGTGGCGGGAGTGGTCAAAGACTGCAAAGACGAGCTTTTGCCCAACATAATAGTTGAGGTAAAAGATACCGGCGGCACTCCCCTGAGGGCTTTTAAGACCAATAAGCTGGGCCAGTTTTTTGCCTCCACCCCTCTTCCCAATGGCCAATATGCCATTGAGCTGGAGGATCCCAGAAATATCCATTTTTTTGATCCGGCAGGTGTTAATTTAACCGGCTCGCCTTTGGTGCCTTTGGAAATTAAAGCCAGAGACCCGGCGGTTAATGAACGGCTAAAACTGCACGCGGCCCTGTTTGGAAACAAGATAACAAATAGTTGACGGTAGAAGATGGAAAATAGAAGGTGGTATTTTGAAAATAAAAAGTAGAAGTTAGATTTCTATCTTCTAGCTTCAAGCTTCAAATATCTACCTTCTATCATCTACCATCTATCGTCTAGTAAATATATGGCTAGCCAACCAATTAAAGGTTCTACTCAACAATTTGTGGAAATTGACGACATCAAAGACGATGTGGTGATGCTGCGAGACGGCAGCTGTGCGGTGATTATTGAAACCACGGCGGTAAATTTTGGCCTGTTATCCGAGTCTGAACAGGACGCCACCATTTTTGCCTATGCCGCACTGCTGAATTCTCTCTCTTTTCCCATTCAAATTGTCATCAGAAGCAAAAAAATGGACATTTCCTCTTATGTGGCTTCACTGGAAGAAAAAATCAGAAGCCAAAAAAGCGAAGCCCTTAAGAAAGAGATGGAGCTGTACAAAACTTTTGTCGAGGCTACCATTAAAGAAAATAATGTGCTTGACAAAAAATTCTATATCGTCATTCCCTTTTCCAGACTGGAACTGGGCGTGGTGGGCAAGTTTGATAAAAAATATATTCTGGAAAAAGCCAAAAACGCCCTTTATCCCAAGCGCGACCATATTATTCGCCAGCTGTCCCGGCTGTCTCTTAAAGCCGCGGTTTTGGAAACGCCCCGGCTGGCCGCCCTTTTTTACGAAATTTACAATCCCGACAGCGAGGGTTTTGCCGATATTTCTCTAGGCATTCGCGAGTATCTCTCTCCCATGGTTGAACCAGTTTCTATGCCTGCTGTGTCCGCCTCCACCCCTTCGACTTCGCTCAGGGTTTCGGACGAGGCAAAGGAGGAAAAACCGGCATGAACATTCCGCTACCCTTTTTACGAAAAAAGCAAAACGGACAAACAGGTCTTAGCCACGGTTCTCCTTTTAACCGCGGCATGCTGTCAATGTCTGATATTTTAGCCCCTCCGGCGGTGGAAGTGGACTTCAATCATATTAAAATCGGCAGCAAATATTTTCGCACCCTGTTTGTGTCCGGCTACCCCCGCTTTGTTTCGGCCAACTGGCTTTTTCCCATTATTTCCTTTGACCATACTCTGGATATTGCCATGTTTTGCTATCCCATTGAGTCGGGCGATGTCTTATCCGACTTAAAGCGAAAAATTGCCGAGATGGAAGCCACTGTTTCCGGGGAGGCTTCTGCGGGAAAAGTAGTTGATCCGGGAGTTCAGGTGGCCTTAAACGACGCCCTGTCACTGCAGGAAGAGTTGGCCAAAGGGGCGGAGCGCTTTTTCCAGTTTAGCCTGGCTATTACTATTCCGGCCGATTCGCTGGAGGAACTTGCCAGCGTGACCAAAAAAGTCCAAAGCACCTTGGCTTCTCTGTTAATTATTGCCAAGCCGGCCTCTTTGCAAATGGAAGACGGTTTCAAAAGCACCATGCCCATAGGCCAGGACAGGCTCATGATTACCCGCAATATGGATACCACCTCTCTGGCCACCACCTTTCCTTTTACCTCATCGGAGCTCACGGCTAATGAAGGCATTATGTATGGAATTAACGAACACAACGACAGCTTAATTATTTTTGACAGATTTACTCTGGAAAACGCCAACTCCATTGTCTTGGGCAAATCAGGCGGCGGAAAATCATTTTTGGTCAAGTTAGAAGCCCTGCGTTCACTGATGTTTGGCACGGAAGTAATTATTCTGGATCCGGAAAGCGAGTACAAAGCTCTGGCTGACACCATCGGCGGCGAATATGTATCATTTACCTACTCTTCTCCCATTAAAATCAACCCTTTTGATCTGGCCGGTATTTTGGAAGAGGGTGAAAACGAATTGGGAGCCAAAATTCTCTCTCTGCATAGCTTAATGGCGGTGATTATGGGAGAACTTACGCCTTCGGAAGAGTCCATTCTTGACCGCGCTCTGGTGGCCACCTATCATCAAAAAGGCATTACCCCAGACCCGCAAACCCAGACCAAAGAGCCGCCTCTGATGGAAGACCTATATAAAGTGCTCGTCGGCATGGAAGATAAAGAAGCCACCGGTCTGGGCCAGCGGCTGGAACGGTTTATCAAGGGCAGTTTGGCCGGCATTTTTAATCAGCAGTCAAATTTTGACTTAAAAAATACCTTTACTGTTTTTTCGCTTAAAGAACTGGAAGAGGCTTTGCGCCCAATTGCCATGCATATCATTTTAGACTACATCTGGAGCAAGATTAAAAAAGACCTGCGCAGAAGACTCTTAATTGTGGATGAGGCCTGGTATCTGATGAAGCAGAAAGATTCGGCCAACTTTCTGTTGGGTATTGCCAAACGGGCCAGAAAATATTATCTGGGTTTAACCACCATTACCCAGGACGTGGAAGATTTCTTAAATAGCGAGTATGGCAAACCCATTATCACCAATTCCTCTATTCAAATATTGCTTAAACAGTCCCCGGCCGCCATTGATGCCATTGCCAAAACTTTTTATCTGTCTGAAGGAGAAAAACATCTGCTCTTATCTTCCGATATTGGCGAGGGGCTGTTTTTTGCCGGACCAAATCACGTGGCTATGCGGGTAATCGCCTCCCCTGATGAGTATCAGCTGATTACCTCCAAACCGGAAGAACTATTACGAATGCAGGGGCAAAAACCAGTTGCTCCCAGCCAACTCCCGCCCACGTCATAGTTTTGCTATTTGCTATTTTATATTTGCTATTTTATATTAGTATGGTATGGCCGCTACTGCCCCCGCTCAAACCAAGCTTTTAACCCTTAATGATCTTGATTTTTTCTTAAGATTAGCGAGTGAAATACTGGCTAACCCCGACAAAGGCGGTTTATTTAATCTTGATGCTTCTGTTATTTACGCCGATGACTCCTCCCAATTTCTCACCGAACTTACCATTACCCTCAAGAGTCTTCGGCCAAAACTGCTGGGGGAGGCAAAGCCAATAGAATTTCGCACCAGGGAAGAAATAGTGTCAGCCTACCAGGAGGAAAAGAGAAAAGAGAAGACTCAACATCGGGGTCCGCCTGGCACCACCCGCCAGGACATCGAAAGGATGACTAAAAAGTGGCTGATATCGCAAAAAGAGGCAGCTTTAATTGCCGAACATCTTAAAACTACCAGCCGTTTGACAGACCG
>JACOYD010000062.1 GCA_016182055.1 Candidatus Microgenomates bacterium
GTACCAAAATCATTTCTAATTTGAGTATTAAGACTAATTTAGATATAATCCAGTCTTACTATGTCAAAAGAGTCTCAAAGATTACGAACAGAATTGTTGACAATACGCCAACCAGGATTACGTTTATGGATACCTTCTTCTAGTCAGCTTAACAATCCTGATGTAACGGCGGACGAATTAATAGCTTCAGGAAGACCCGGTTATTCACTTGAAACTTTTGAAGGATCATTCAAACGGAAAATAGAACGGGGAAATGTTTCCGATCTTGAAGTTGCACGTCAAGAAGGATATGAAATTCTTTTCCCAGATACAAAAGGTGGTAAATCTGCAAGACAACTTGCCGAAACCGGAATCCCGTTCTCTCTTGGAACCGCCCTTCCTTGCATTGTGGTAGGAATTATCCATGAAAAGGTTGGCATTGCAGGAGCACATCATCTAACAGTTACCGCAGCTGATACTTTTGCAGCTTATCAGCGTGCTCTTCGTGAACCTCTCTTTCTTTTACAATATCGGAGTACTAATGCTCCACGTCAAATCTACAGACTTGTGGCAATTACCGAGAAATACCATCAGATAGTTGCCAAAACAACAGAAGAGGCATTAGAAGAATTTGCAACTCTCGCAGCAGGTGATTTACCAACTACCGGAATACAAGTATTTTCTTACGGTATGTGGTATACTCTCCCAGCTGAACTTCCCTCTCTTAATAGAACTATACGCTCCACCATCGCAAATAGTCCTTTCATGCGTAAACAACGAATACCAATAGCTAACATAGGTTTTACAAACTGGATAAAATCTGCAGGAGAACTTATTTATGGAGGCCCCACTCATTCTCTTTATCCCAACCCAACTTTTTTAGAACGGGGGGAGGGACTGGTCCGAAGATAAATTGTTAATAAAATCCAGACAACAGATAGTTTTATTGATCTTTTGTTTTTTATCTCCCAAACCATTCCTCCAAAATTTAGCCTCGCAAGGCGTCCCCTTACATGCGTGGTAAAAAAGTGTCAAGGAGATTGGTCGCTAATTGGGAGAGGCGGGGAGAAAGAAACGCCTATCAAAAATTACATTGCTCTTTTTAGATAAATCACCAAATCTAAACTGCCGAATCATGCGTCTGGCTTTTGCTAGCGGAATTTTCTTTTTTCCCAAGAAATTAGTCTCGTTACTATCATCTAAAAAGAGTCTGCCAAGGAAGGCTGCCATTCTAGGCATCATTCTAACCGTAGTTCTAACTGGACCCTTGCGTTGCGCAGGTCCATCAAATGTCATCATCTCCAATGCCAGCTCGTGGTAATCATCCAAAGTGAATAGATCTTCTTGCCGTTCAAGAAATATTATTTTCTCTTCATAGTCATGAGGAAGAAAATCAAACCCATCAACGCTAAAACTAAAAAAATTAAACTGGGGATTGCTTTCTTTACTTCGTCTTATAAATAATAAATCTTGACTTTCCTCATCTGGCATTTGTGGCCAGAAAATAAGCATTTCTGCTCGTGGCCCCTCCATAAAAATCAATAAAACATCTAAACCGATTCTTGTTTCTGCAGTAGCAGCATTAATAGTATAAGAATTATGCTGGCGGTCACGAGCGCCCCACTGCGCCCGACTACGTTCTCTAATTAAAGCTTGTGTCCCATTATATAAATTATCCAACTCTTGCCTTAGAAGAGCTCTAGCCCCAACTATCCTAAACTCTCTACCGGGTAAAGTTAGTTGTCTGCCTATTTCTTTTCCTGCCATAATCCTACCTCCCAAACCCCGTAAAAACCCAACAATTCATGTCCGGTCTGTAATTACCTACCATGGTTTTTACCGGGTAAACCACTCCTCCAAAATCTTTTTGGCGATGGGGGCGGCCACGTTACTACCCTCGCCGCCGGCTTCAACAAGGACTGTTACCGTAATTTGCGGATCCTCAATCGGGGCGAAAACGGTAAACCAGGCATGGGTTCTGTCTTTCGGATCTCCAAACTCGGCTGTTCCGGTTTTACAAGCTACCGGAATAGAAACCCAATCGTTAGGCTGTCCGGAAACTGTGGCTTCCTCCGGCAAGAAAAAATTTCTCTCGTCAATTTTGATTTTTGCATTTTTAATTTTGAATTTAAAAAGCGGCCACCCCGTCCCTCCCGTATCACATGCCTCTCTCATCCCCTCCCTAATAAGATCAATCGTCTCTTTTTTCAAAAAATTTTGATTTATTGGTTTATTTGTAGTATTGGTAGTATTTGTAGTATTCTTTACCAGCCTTGGCTGGTAAAGCGTTCCTCCGTTGGCAACGACTGCCGTCCAGGCATTAACTTGAAGCGGTGTGGTCAATAAATACCCCTGTCCAATCCCCAAATGATAGGTATCGCCAATGTACCACTGCTCCCCCACCGTTTCCCTTTTCCAAGCGTCCGATGGAAAAAGACCCGCAGCCTCATTGGGCAAGTCTATACCAAGTTTATCCGATAACCCAAATTTAAGTCCCATGGCCCGCAAATCCTCAAGACCCGTTGCTTCTGCCGCTTTGTAGAAAAAAATGTCGTTGGAGCGCTTCAAAGCCTTAACAATATCCACCTGTCCCTCTGTTTTGCCATACTGGATAAAATACCAGTTGGGGAAAGAAAATGCTCCAATTCGTAAAACACCCACATCCTCAAAAATTGTCTTTTTATCAATGGCGCCTTTTTCCAGGCCGGCGGCGGCGGTTACAATCTTAAAAGTAGAACCCGGCGGATAGGTGCCGGAAATAGCTCTATCAAAAAGCGGCCGGTTTTGCTCATCAAACAGCACTTTCTCCACGTCCCCTCCCGTGGTAAAAAGATTGGGATCAAAGCCGGGCGCGGAAATTAGCACTAGAATTTCGCCTGTCTTAGGATTGGAAACTACTACCGCTCCCGTTTTGTCTTTCATTTCTCTCGCCGCTACTTGCGAAAGTTTGCTGTCAAGGGTGGTAGTGATATCGCCGCCTGCCACTGCCTCAACTTTGCCCAAAACCCGAAGTTCTTTACCCTTGGCATCTGTTTCAATCAGCTCTTTGCCCGGCTTTCCCCGCAACAGCTCTTCGTACTGCTGTTCAATACCGCCTCTGCCGATTTTGTCCCCGGGCAGATATCCGCGGGTAGAGAGCTTCTGCCGGTCTAATTCTTCCCGGCTTACCTCGGAAATAAAACCAAGCACATGAGCCAGACCGTCCGCATATGGATATTGCCGAATGCTGTCTATTTCCAGATTTTCAATTGTTTCTCCCTTGGCCAGACTGGATAAAACCTCTTCCCGCGGCAAAATTTGAGCACACGAAGGGTTTCTGCTATCGCAGTTTGGCAGGCTTTTACGATAAGCGGCAATATTGTGTGTAAGAGCTATCCCGTTTCTATCGTAAATAACGCCGCGGGGAGCATGAATTACCTTGGTTTTGATGCGATTTTGCTCGGCCAGCACCCGATAGTAGGGACCGGAAATAAGCTGAATTCGAATAACTTGAAAAAGTAAGACAAGAAACACCACAAAAAGAGCCAGGTAGAACCAGCGAAACGAGATAGAAAAACTCCGCGCAGTTGCCCTTTTGCCAGTACTTTCAGGAAAGCCGATACCAAGATTCATATTGAGCTTCTTCTTTAAAAAGCAGCCGCACCGTAAACAGTATTATAATAGTGCTCAATAACGGCACAGCAAACGAAACTCCCCCACCCAACATATATTCAATAACAAAAAAGCTTACAAAACTGCCAAAAGTCAAAAAAACGATATTGCCCATTCTCACTTTTTGCTTGTATAAAGTAAGGACAAAAAGCACCAGCAGAAAAAAAATTGACGTGCTGCCAAAGGCTTTGAGAAAAAAAAGGTCAAAAACAAAACCGATCATAAAACCCAATATCAATGCTTCATATTGGTTGATAAAGGACACCCACAAAAAAAGAGCTATAAAAACCAACGGCAGGGGGACGGCAAAAATTTCAACCAAAGCCAAAAACGCCAACAAAAGAAAATTCCGCAAGAAATTCATAGGGCTACAAAAACTTCTTCCAGTTTCCGATATTCAAGAGCCGGGACAACATTCGCTTCCCAAAAAAGCTGATCACTGCTTTTGCGGACATTTTGCGCAGTTCCAATTATGAAATTTGGCAAAATTCCGATTCCATTTTCGTCAACATTGCCAACGGTCTGCACACTGTCTCCTGCGGCAAGATTTTCCGAAAGAATTACATCGGAAAAAACCATACTGTCTCCCTGACCCTTAGCTAAACCTACAGCACCTGTTTCTTTGGCACGGGCGGAAATAACGCTGCCTGCTTCCGTCGGCCTCTGTAACCGGCTGACTTTTTGGCTAACGGCAACAATTTTGCCGATAAAAACATTTTTGAAGAAAACAGTTTGTCCCGCCGCCACTCCATCATCGCTGCCTTTATCTATAATAAAAAAACGCAAGCTGGAAAGAACATGAGCCAGCAGAATTTTTTTGCCGGAAATGCCCGACTCTTTTGCTACTCCCACTTGAATTCGCAGGGCCTCGTTTTCTTTTTGCAGTTGATCAATGTGAGCAAGTTTCTCATCAATTATTAACTTTTGCTCATCAAGGTCGTCTTTTATCAGCTTTTGCACACTGCGCTGGGCCGGTGAAACAGCTCCTTCCAGGCTGGCCCGCAAGCCCAGTAAAATTCCCGCTCTGTCAACAAAAAAAATGCCCAGGGCAATGCCTGTTAAAACAATAAAAAGCCAACCTGTCTGTTTTTGCTCCATAAATTTTGAATTTTGAGTTTTGAATTTTGAGTTTATTTCAGTCCTCCCCGCACCCGCACCTGCTCCAAAAGCCGATCGTCTTCCAGCACTTTGGCTGCCCCCCGCACCACCGTGGTAAGAGGATCATCGGCAATAACCACCGGCATTCTGGTGTGTTCCATAATCAGACGGTCTAACCCTGAAAGAAGCGCTCCTCCGCCGGTTAAAATAATCCCTTTTTCCAGAATATCTCCCATTAACTCCGGCGGGGTTTCCTCCAGCGTATCTACCACCGCCTCAATAATTTGAGTAACAATCGGAGCCAATGCTTCGCGTATTTCATTTTCCGTCAGTCTTAATGAGCGGGGCAGACCACTTTCCAAATCCCGTCCCCTCACTACCATCACCCGTTCGGATGACGGAGAACGGATGACGGATTGCACAGATGAAGAATCTTCTGTCTTCTGTTTTCTGTCTTCTGTCTTCTGGTAGGCCGATCCTATCTGCATTTTTATTTCCTCGGCAGTTTTTTCGCCCAATAAAAGCCCGTGACGAAGGCGAATGTAATTGATAATCGCCTCATCCAACTCATCTCCGGCAATTCTAAGACTGCGGCTAACCACAATACCGCCCAGAGAAATAACGGCAATTTCCGTAGTTCCTCCGCCAATATCCACTATCAATGCTCCCACCGGCTGGGTAATGTCAATACCGCTGCCAATGGCCGCCGCCATCGGCTCCTCAATCAGATAGGCCTGACGTGAGCCGGCTCTAAGGGCCGCCTCCCACACGGCTCTTCTTTCTACTTCGGTCACACCAGAGGGAATACCAATTACCGTTCGGGGACGGGCCATTTTAGGAAATAAGCCCGGCGTTTCATGAATTTTTTGAATATAGTAAGACAGCATTTGTTCGGTCACGTCTAAGTCGGAAATCACCCCGTCGCGCAAAGGCCGCACCACTGCCAAATTTATGGGCGTTTTGCCGATCATTTTTTTGGCTTCATTGCCCATACTCAAAATTTTTTTGCTGGTTTTGTGCCGCACCACTACCGATGGCTCCCGGATCACAATCCCCTTGCCCTTCACATAAACCAGGGTATTGGCCGTACCAAGATCGATACCAAGATCATGAGAGAAAAAAGAGAAAAAACGATTTAACATAACAATACTACAAATACTACCAATACATACCAATACTACCAATAAAACAATAAAATTGTATCATAAACCTTTTTTGTAATTGCGAGTTTTATTGATAATACTACTTATAATAGCAACTATTTCTTGTCCTTCACTTAGTATTTCTAATGCTTTTGTTTTTATCAAAGGCAAGTTAGTGTCAGAAATTAATAATAACCAGAAATTAGTCTCTTTACTTTCTTTTCGAACAATTGTGAAGCAGTGCAAAAAATCTTTTTTAGTTAATGTCCCATCCGCCTCCTGATCGTTTGCCCCCATTGATGTGACCGAACGAAGAATCTGACCGACAATAACAAGATTAGATGTAGTTTTTGGTAAAGAATTTACTAATTTTATTACGCTTACAATGAAATTGTAAATTCTTTTATGAATATCATATTTTATTGAAATATTTGTAGTATTTGACATTTGTAGTATTGGTAGTATTACCGTCGCATTCTATCATTTTGCTCTTCTTTTGCCAATATGGTAAAGTGGGGTTATGGAGAAAAGTTTTCCTCTAAAATGGATTTTAATAATAGTTCTTGCCATACTCTTCGTTCCCATCCCTTTCTATGTAGGTAGTGATAAAGCAGTCTGTTTGGGAATAGATATCTGTCCCAAACAAGGATGGAATTTTGGCCCATCCCTGTGGCAGAAAATCTCTGCTCCCAAAAAACCCAACTCATTACCTTCTAACGCAGTAGATAAGTTTTGCGGGGGGATTGCCAATATTGCCTGTCCAAGCGGATACACTTGCAAACTGGACGGCTCCTACCCCGACTCCGGAGGAAAGTGCATAAAAAACTGATAAGGCTATCCTGTGATATAATTCCTCTATGTCAAGAGAACAAATTCTTTCTGATTTTCGCGCCGGAGTGATAGACCCAGTTGATCCTTCTTATGCTCTTTTCTGGAGAGAAAAATTAGATATAAAATCAGCCGGATACGATATTTTACAGGCAATGGAGGTTATGGCGGACGATGGAAATTTAAACGAATTTAAGCCCATCAAGAGAGTAGGTATCTTCGTTGTTACCGTAGGATATCCTCGCTTCGGCTGGCCCGACCCCGAACCTGGTTTCCATCTTTCACCCGACGACAAAGTAATATGGCTTGGCTTACCACCGCTTAGACCGGAAGAAAAAAGACTGTCTCAGATTGAAAAATCATTTGCAGATCTAGCCAAATATATTCGTATCTGCCCTACTTCTAAGTGCGTAATGGCTGTTACTTATAATAAATTAGCTCGAGTCGCACTTAGATTTGGTTTCACTGTAGCCGAAATTCAACTTCAGGAGGATTTAGCGGGTCATTTAGAATCAGTATACAGCGGCTTTGTTAAACGAGGTTTGTTGCGCGGAAAAACAGGATCACCTATGCTTTGCTATCAACGAACAGAAGATTTTCTGGCAAGATATCAGTAACAATACCCCAATATCTACTATTGATACCTATCATTGCCGCGTGATAAAGAATACTCCTTGACACTACCACTAATATACTAGTATATTAGTGGTATGACTCGGGTATCTAGAGCAAGGCTCGATCGTAAACGGTTGCAAGAATTAACTGATCACTTTTCCTTTCTTGTTTCTTCACTAACCAATGGTGTTGAAATAGAAAATTTCTTCAATGAGTTTTTGACAGAAGAAGAAAAAATAATGTTAACAAAACGGCTGGTTCTTTTTATGATGGTTAAAAAAAATTACTCTCCCACTGCTATTCAATCAGCCTTGCATGTCAGCTACGAAACTGTGCGGACATATCAAAGGCAGTTGCAATATAAAAATGCCAGCTTTCAACAAACAATCGAAAGATTAGTTAGGCGGCAAGCCACAAAAGAATTCTTTGCAAAGCTTGATAAAATCTTAAAGCCTCTATCTCTTGCTCTGGCGGCAAAAACCGATATGCGAGCACGAGCAAAGCTTGCCACCGGAGACTGGAGATAAATACTATTATACTAGTATATTAGTGGTAGTTTGAATTTTTCCTTGCTCCGTATTTCACTATTGTGTTAGAATAAGCTCTAATGGAAAATAAAGTTGTAAGCATTTGTAATCGTGCCATCGAGTATCTCTTCTACGCTCTGTTTTTCTTCGTCCCGCTTATCTTTTTGCCTGTAACTTCCGAACTTTTTGAGTTTAACAAAATGATTTTGACCTATGCCGCAACTGCTTTAATCGGCGGGTTTTGGGCGGTGAAGATGGCTTTGGCCGGAAGATTTTCAATTCAAAGAACACCGCTTGATATCCCTATCCTGCTTTTTTTGATTTCGCAAGTGATATCAACGATTTTGTCAATTGACGTCCATACCTCCATTTGGGGCTACTATTCAAGGTCAAACGGCGGCCTCCTCTCCATCATTTCCTACATTTTTCTCTATTATGCTTTTGTAAGTAATTTTAAAAACACACCCGAAGAAATAAACCAACCCCTTTCAATTAAGAAAAAATTCCTTGTTCCTAAAACACACCCGAAGAAATAAACCAACCCCTTTCAATTAAGAAAAAATTCCTTGTTCCTGCAATAGTAATGCTTATACTCGGATTTTTTGGCCTTATCTTTTATCTAAATATTGATAGTTTATTGTCAATATTCGGGGAGCAATTACTAAGAATAATGCAATTAAATGCAATAATTGAATCAATAATAATATCGCTGCTTTATCTCTTAGCTGTCGTTTTTCGTTTTATTTTTAATCTTTTTCCGTTATTGCAAATTACTCCAGGCATGCCAGAAATTATAACGTTATCTCTCATAACCATATTCTTCCTCTTTTTATTTTCTTTTAGAGGATCTTCTATAAAACGCCTTTTTATGATGATTTTAATTTCCGGGGCAATTGTCGCCTTTTATGGAGTCTTGGAACATTTTGGTATTGACAAAGATTATTGGGTGCAGGATGTGCAAAATCGGGTTTTTTCAACTCTGGGCCAACCCAACTGGCTGGCAGCCTACCTTTCTATATTGATACCAATAGCGATTGTGTTTGGGATTCAGAAAACTCAGAATACTCAGAAAGCCAGCAAGTCAGAAAAATCAGATAGTCTGAACTTCAGAAGCACCGACAGTCTGGTTCACCGAGTTTTCCGAGTGTTCTGGATATTTCTTCCCTTGCTCTTCTATCTTACCTTACTTTATACCAAATCCCGCTCGGGGTTTGTTGGTTTATGGATAGGACTAGCTTTTTTCGTTGGAACCTATTTTTGGCACCAACGGCAAACACTTAAAAATATAACTCTTAAAAAATTTATTGGTATTTATTGGTATTTATTGGTAGTATTGGTATTTATTGGTAGTATTACTTTTGTGGTTGGCGCTCCGTTTGAACAGCTTAAACCCTTCACGCTTGACGGTATTGGCTCCAAACTATCCAAGCAACTAGCAACTAGCAATCAGCAACTAGTTAAAGCCCAAGGTACCGCTTTGGAAATCGGAGGGACAGAAAGCGGGGAAATCCGCAAAATTGTCTGGCAGGGCGCCATTGATATTGCCAAGCATTATCCTCTTTTTGGTTCGGGCGTTGAAACCTTTGCCTATAGCTATTATCAATACCGGCCGGTGGAACACAATTTAACCTCCGAGTGGGATTTTCTTTATAACAAAGCCCACAATGAATACTTAAATTACCTGGCAACCACAGGGGCTTTTGGTTTGGGCAGTTATTTGCTGATAATTATAGTTTTTCTACTATTAAGTACCGGCAAAATTTCAAATTTGAAATTTACAATTTTCAATGAAAATTTAAAATTTAAAATTAAAAATTATGAGGATGACTTTTTATCAGCAATTTTATCTTTCGCCCTTATTACAGCTTATATCTCGATACTGGTCAGCAATTTCTTCGGCTTCTCGGTGGTCATCATCAACCTCTTTCT
>JACOYD010000023.1 GCA_016182055.1 Candidatus Microgenomates bacterium
CTTTTTCCGCTGGGATAAGCTAAGACGCAAAAATGCCGCTTTGGAAAAGGGCGGTTTGGGGATTTTGCTGCTGACCGGGAAAGGCAATTCGCATTCCTAACTCTCTTAATCGCCCAGGCTCCTCGCCAAAAATTGTGTCCACAGCCTGTGTTTGTTGCGTATGGGTAACAATAATCGTAATTATATCTGACCCTTTCCCAAGAGAACCATCCAGTACCTGCCTCATGTTGGTGGTAATCCGCTGATATGTATCTTCTCCACAAACCGCATCAACAACGTCTTCGCGCCACGGCAGTGAGCCGCCGGCATCTAAATATTTTCTAAGTTCTTCCTCAACCATTTCATCAAGAGGAGGATAGTTAATGCAATTGAGCCTTTGATCAACTTCAAAGTTGACGGGTGTTATTTCTTTTGCCACTCCGGCAATCACCGCCGCCGTTTGTAAAGCCCGTCTGTTTTCAGAGGAGACCACTCGTATTTTCTTTCCGGTTTTGCGGGCGATTTCGGTAATGGCTACCGCCGTGGCCGCCGCCTGGATCAATGACTGGGTGGTAAGCGGTTCAGTCATATTGTTGGGCAGACGCATCATGGCTATTTTGTCGGGATTGTCGGAAAATTGGGTGCCGTGGCGCATAAAAGCAACATGAGGCCCATTACTTTGAAAAACTTCTTCCAGTCTTTTTAAACTCCCTTCATTAGCAAGACCTTTTTTGGCAGCTTGCCTCGTTTCTGAAAACGGCAAGTTCAGTCTAACTACCAGCCCTTCCTGAAATGCTACCAGGGCAAGTGGCGTGGATAAGCCATTAAGAGTATATTTCGTGATAAACAGCTGGTCTCTCGCTCGGACAATTGCCACCCCAAGCCTTGGGTCTTCACTTACCAGCTGTGTTAGCAAATCATGTCCTTTTGGCGCTTCCTGCCTTGTCATCGAGCGCTAGTATACATGCGGGCTTAATAAAAGTCAATTTCTATTGTACAATGATAGAAGATGAAAAAAATATTTTTGTTTCTGACAATTTGTTTGCTGCTCGTCGTATTTTATCTATCGTTTACGGCACGGCCGCTTTTTGCCCAGGGAGAAATTGAATCATCACAGAATGTTTCATATCGAATAACCCAGGATGCCAAGGCTCATGTGACCCACCAGGTAAAATTAACAAATCTTACTACCAATTACTACGCTTCCGAGTACTCGCTTTTTCTGGGTTTTAAGGATATAGCCGATATCACCGCCTTTGACTCACAGGGACCGATAGATGTGAGTATTAACGAGGAGGAAAGCGGCACCCAAATTCACCTTATATTCCGCGCGTGAAAGACAGTCCGGAGTTAGGCGACTACACCACCAGCGTTTCCGTACCTGCCTCTTTTGGCAAGCCCAGCTATATCAAACCAGTTTCGGTAAAGGGCGAGGGACTGACTTTTCCAAAAGAAGATGTCTTAAAAGGCATCAGCATTGTTTTTGGAGAATATCAGCTGTTTGATTTTACTCTGTCTTACCATTTGAAAAATAACCGTCTTTATCCGGTGATTACCGAAATTGCCCTTCCGCCGGAAACCGCCTATCAGGAAATTTTGCTTGACCGGCTGGAACCGCAGCCTTTGACTGTTTATATCGATAAAGACGGCAACTGGCTGGCCAAATATCGGCTGGAGGGTTCGCAAAAACTTGATATCAAGGCTACTGGCCGGGCACGTCTCCTCCATACGCCGGACTCTGCCAAAGCCATGCCTTTGGAAAATCCGCAGGAATATCTGGTGCCGCAAAAATACTGGGAAACAGGCAATCAGGCTATTACAGAGCTGGCAAAGGAGCTTAAAACTCCCCGCGCTATCTATGACTTTGTAGCGGCTAAACTTAAGTATGATTTCGGGCGAATTGAAAAAAGTCTGCCCAGGGCCGGGGCGGCGCAAGTATTAGATGCGCAGGATTCGGCAATTTGCATGGAATTTACCGACCTTTTTGTGGCCCTGGCCCGGGCCGCCGGCATCCCCGCCCGCGAAGTTGACGGCTTTGCCTATACCGGCAATGAGCGCCTTCGGCCGCTATCTTTAGTCAAAGATATTCTTCATGCCTGGCCGGAGTACTATGATACGGAAAAAAAACTCTGGATTGCCGTTGACCCCACCTGGGGAAATACCAGCGGCATTGACTATTTCGATATTTTTGATTTTAACCACTTTGCCTTTGTAATTAAAGGCTATGACAGTCAATATCCCAGTCCGGCCGGCAGCTATAAAGAGCCTGCTGATTTTGATAAAAAAGACGTGGAGGTAACATTTGCCCTGGATAATTTGTTTGAGGAAAAACGAAGCATAGCTATTACCACCGATTTAGCCAAACAGGTTATGGCCGGTTTTCCCATCAAGGGAACATTTACCATTGCCAATTTTGGCAACAAGATTTTTAACGAAAAGAGTTTTCGCCTTTCTGTCAATAACCTTTTTCCCAAAGCCCAAACGGCATCTATAAATCCCATTCCTCCTTTTGGCAAAACGACCATCAATGTAAAACTGCAAAGTAATTCTTATTTTGATTCTTTTGCGGCGGACCTGACAGCTGTTATTGGCAGGCAGGAGTTTAAGCGCAAAGTTCAGGTTTTGCCGTTTTATCTGGTATACTTGCCCTGGATTGGAGGAGGACTGGGTGGTATTGCAATATTTTCAACTGCCTTCGTTGCCTGGCGTATACGTATTCAAAGACACAAGGGACCGGGTTCTTTACGTGGGCAAAGCCAAAAACTTAAAAAAGAGGGTGGCAAGCTACCTGCAAAAAAATAATCTTGGCCCAAAAACTGCCAGCCTGGTGGAAAAAATAAACAGCATCGAGCACACAGTCGTTAACTCGGAGCTGGAAGCCCTTTTGCTTGAAGCAAATCTTATTAAAAAATACAGCCCTGCCTATAACGTGGCCTGGAAAGACGGCAAAGCCTATCCGTTTATAAAAATTACAGTTGCCGACAAATACCCGGCTATTTTGCAAAGCCGCAAAATTGATGATGATACCGCTAAATACTTTGGCCCCTATCCCAATATTGGCGATGTGAGAAAAATTCTCAAAATGCTTCGCCGGATTTTTCCCTACCAGAGCGTTAAAAACCATCCCCAAAAAATTTGTCTGTATTATCATCTAAATCTTTGTCCCTGCCCGACGGTTTTTAACTCCAGACAACTGCAAAAGAAATACCGTTGGCATATTCGCATGATTATTTCCCTGCTGTCCGGCAAAAAAGAATACGTTTTAAGAGTCCTAACAAGCAGAATGAAAACTTACGCCAAAAGCGAAGATTTTGAGGAGGCAGAATTAGTCAAAAAGCAAATTGCTACTGTCAATTTTATTACGCAACCGGTGCGAAATCCCATAGAATATATACAAAACCCCAATTTAATAAGCGATGAGGCGGATCTTGACCTTGAAGCTTTGCGTGCTGTTCTTAAAAAACAGGGAGTTTTAACAGATAGCTTATCAAGAATTGAATGCTACGATATTTCCAATACCGGCGGGAAGCAGGCTACCGGCTCCATGGTGGTAGCCACCGATGGCCTCATTGAGAAAAGCCAGTATCGTTTGTTTAGAGTTAGACTAAAAGATACGCCGGACGATGTGGTCATGCTTAAAGAGGTTTTACGAAGAAGACTAAAACACAAAGAATGGCCCTTACCCAATCTTGTGCTGGTTGACGGAGGAATAAACCAGGTCAACGCCGCCAAAATGGTCATCGGCGAAACTTTTTTAACAATCCCGGTTATCGGATTGGCAAAAAAAGAGGAAAAACTGGTATTCTCCCGATTACACCCCAAGGGTGTAGCTTCAGCCATTCGTTTGGCAAGAAATAATCGGGCCCTTAAGCTGATTCAAAGACTTCGTGATGAGGCACACCGCTTCGCCCTTGCCTACCATAGAAAACTGCGTCGCAAAAATTTGTTAGTAAAAACCTAATCTTTGCTTCGCCTTGTTTTGGCCTTTCTTTTTAGCAAACCCGCCAAAAGAAGATTCATCTCTGTCTGGCATTCCAGGATATGTCTGGTAGAATGGAGAAAAGTCTTCTTTTTGATTAGCAGAATCTGGATAAATTCCATTGCCATCAGGTTCAAAATCACACCATGAACCATTTAGGCAAAAATTTTGTGGGGGTATTGCTTTTAAACCAAAGCGCCTATTAAACTCTCTTTCAGAAAAAATTTTTCTTACACCAAAATTCCAATTATGAAAATAGACCTGGAAGAATCTTAAAGCCATGCTCAGTATTGGCGGTTGGTTTCTGTCACTTTTCTTATCCCAAGCCGCAAGGTCGCTAAGATCGTTCATTAATCTATTTATGTTAATTCCAGCAATATTTAGCTTATCTAGGCCATAAAAATTTAGGAATCTTTCTACACCAAATAATTGAGCTTCTGCCAAAATTACCTGTGCAGCTTGTGTACGAAGTTGTGGATATTTGGAAGCAAGACTATAATCTGCCAGTCTATCTGCTCCTATTGCTCTCACATATAATACTGCCTGATCACCATTACCCTCAATAATATCCAAAGCCTCCTCTAAATCATATTCAAAGCCTTCTTGTCTTAAATTTCTATACCACCATTTTCTAAGCTCATCGTGATCGACAATTAGTATGGCTATTCCGCGTGAAACCCTCGCCCCATACATGGCTAGTTTATCAGCTATCTCCATATCTGTTTGAGCGTCTTTTAGGCCAAAAAGTCCCAAGGGAGCTCTACTGCCTAATCTTTTTGTGGAAAAATCGCTGCTAGTTAAGCTTCTATTTGTTAATCCATTTCCCTTAACCACAATTTGACCAAAACATCTACCATGCTCATCTACAAAGGGTTTCGTGGGAGTATATTTAAGAGTTGCTGCTCTATGCATGGTGGGAGCTTGTAAGCGAGGTAAACCGAGTTGTGAACCAATGGCAAAAACCGTTGCAAGCCTAACAAGATTATCAGTATTAAACCAAAAAAGAAGTCTGGGATCGGATATTCTTTGCCTCATCCGGCCATTTACTATGACATCACCAATTGCCTCAAGCGGAAGCCTTTCGAATAATCCAACAAAAGCAGCCTCTTGAGCTAAGGTGAGAGGTCTTGCTTGTTCTGAAATGACCATGTGCTGATTATAGCATATCAACAAACTAAGCAGCTGATTGACTGTGTCTGTTATTTTTGCTAGTATTAGCCTACGTGAAATCGCTTCTTAGAAACATCATTGTTAATTCTTTTGCTCTCTGGCTGACCAGCTTTCTAATCAACGGCCTGGTGATAAAAGGCGGTTTTGACGTTATTTTATTTGGCGGAATTGCTTTGACGCTGATGAATTTACTGGTTAAGCCAATCTTAAGTCTTTTAACGCTTCCTTTAACCATTATCACCATGGGGCTTTTTTCCTGGTTGGTCAATGTGGCTATAATTTATCTTCTGACCATCTTTGTCTCACAAATCAGCCTGACGGCGTATACCTTTCCGGGATTTAACGGCGGCGGTATTTCTTTGCCGCAAATCAGCGTGCCGGCATTTTTCACCGCTGTTTTGGTAGCTTTTATGATCAGTTTTATCAGCAATAGCTTTGCCTGGCTGTTTAGACGTTGACATGAATATTTTTGCCGTTACTCAAATCATTTTTGCCGTACTTTTAATCGCCGCCATACTCATTCAGCAGAAGGGCACTGGTCTGGGCAGTACCTTTGGGGGTGAAGGACAGGTTTACCGCAGTAAAAGGGGAGCGGAGCGTCTGCTCTTTATGGCCACTATAGTTTTGGCAATACTTTTTGCCGCCAACGCCATTCTGACTGTAGTGAGAGGATAGGGTGATTACGTTTTTGTTTCATCGCAAAAGGTTGATCTTTTGGCTGCTTCGGGCCTATATCAAAAAGCGCAAAAGAACCATTGTTGGTTTTTTTCTGGCCGGTATTTTAGTTTCCTTAATCGGCTTTATTGCTTTTCCCCGAATTTTACCAACTCTTTCGCTTAATACGCAAAAAGCCGGCATCATCGGTACCTATACAATTGAAACGCTGCCGCTTGATATTCAAAACAAAATAAGTTTGGGTTTAACGCGCCTGACAGAGTCGGGTGACGCCACACCCAGCGCCGCCCTTTCTTTCACAAATTCACCGGATGGAAAAACATACACTTTTGTTTTGCGGGATGATCTTTATTGGCAGGACGGGAAAAAATTTACCGCCGGGGATGTTAATTACAATTTCAAGGATGCCCAGATTACTGCCAAAAGCGATAATGAAGTTGTTATTACTCTCAAAGAACCATTTGCGCCACTTCCCACAGTAGTGTCTCAACCTCTTTTCCGAAAAGGCCTGGTGGGTTTAGCCGGAGGAAAGGCTCTCGCCGGTTATGGAGAATATAAAGTAGCTGCCGTCACCCCTCGCGGTTCCTATGTTTCCATGCTAACAATTGAGGGAAATACCAGAGAAACGCAGGGAAAACGGATTACCTATAAGTTTTATCCCGGCGAAGAAGAAGCCAAGATGCGGTTTATGCTGGGCGAGGTGCAAAGTCTGGTAAATATTGTTGATGCCGGGGAATTTGATAACTGGAAAAATGTCCAAATTTCAGGTTTACGAAACTACCATCAGCTGGTAACGGTTTTTTATAATACTTCGCTTCCTCTTCTCTCCGATAAAAACGTTCGTCAAGCCTTGACCTATGCCATACCGCGTAATTTTCCTGCCGAGGCGCTGGCTTTTTCTCCCCTTAATCCAAAATCATGGGCTTACTTTGCCCAAAATAAATACTCGCAAAATATAGAAACATCCAAAAAATTGCTCAAAGAATCAAAAGAGGCCACCAGTACGGCCAAAATGAGTTTAACTTTAACTACCACGCCGCAGTTTAAAGACTTAGCAAATGAAATAAAAAATGAATGGGGAAAAATTGACGTGGAAACAAATTTACAGATTGTCGATATCATCCCTCCCGATCCCCAAGTGCTGCTTGAACGCTTTAAGATTCCCAATGATCCGGATCAATACATGCTCTGGCATTCTTTGCAAAGTACCAATGTCAGTCGTTTGGCAAATCCCAAAATTGATAAGCTGTTGGAAGATGGACGTCAAACCGCCAACATGGAAGAGCGACTGCAGATTTATGCAGACTTCCAGCGCTATATTATGGATGAGGCTCCCGCCGCCTTCCTCTACTTTCCCACCGTTTATACTGTTTCCCGAAAGTAGTTTAACCCATCGAAAAAAATGGTATAATTTGATTATCATGCGCCTGTAGCTCAAAGGATAGAGCACCTCGCTTCGGACGAGGCGGTTGGGGGTTCAATTCCCTTCAGGCGCACTAAAAATTAGCTGGTGCTAATTTTTAGTGCAAGCGCCTTTTTTTACTAAGTGACAAATGAAGTGGTATCTTTATATTGTAATATGCAGAGATGGTTCGTTGTATACTGGGATAACAACGAATATCAAACGTAGGTTATTAGAACATAATTCCGGAATAGGGGCAAAATCTTTATTAGGCAAATTACCAGTAAGTTTAGTTTATGGAGAAGTATTTTTAAATCAGAAAACGGCCGCAAAACGAGAAAGAGAAATTAAAGATTGGAAAAGAGAATATAAATTAAAATTAATAAAAAGGGGTTTACCTAGAAATTGAAGGGTTTACCCTAAAAATTAATTACATTAATTTTCAGGGCCGCTAGCTCAATTGGCAGAGCAACTCCCTCTTAAGGAGTAGGTTACAGGTTCGATTCCTGTGCGGCTCACAGAATGACTCAAGAACAGGAACTTTTGGCGCAAAATTCACCGCATTGGACCCGGCTTATTCTCGCAGCCTTTCCCGCTCTGAAACACCGCAACTACCGTTTGTTTTTTGTAGGCCAGACCACTTCATTAATTGGCACCTGGATGCAAGCCGTGGCGCTATCCTGGTTTGTGTTTGAGCTGACTCATTCTGTCTTTTGGGTCTCCTTTGTGTTTGCTCTCGATACTCTGCCGATTTTTTTCTTTACTCTGCCGGCCGGCATTTTGGCCGACCGCTTTGACAAAAGAAAAATTTTCCTCATCACTCAAACTCTATCGATGATTTTTGCCCTTCTTTTGTCGGCACTGGCGCATTTTGAGCTGGCAAATCTGGCTTTTATAATTATAATCGCCTTGCTTTTGGGAATTTTTCATGCCGTAGAGATGCCTTCCCGACAAACTTTTATATTTGAGGTAGTGGGACGCAAAGATGCCTCCAGCGCCATAGCACTTAACTCCGGCATCTATAATGCGGCGCGGGTTATCGGTCCGGCTCTATCCGGGGTGCTAATTACTCTTTTTAATATCCAGCTGGCCTTTTTCTTAAACGGCATTAGCTTTTTTGCAGTGATTATAGCCCTTCTTAAAATGCGCATTGCCAAAAAGACCATAAGGATTCATCATGCTCATCCGCTGGCCCAAATAAAAGAGGGTGTTCATTTTGCCTTTACCCATAAAGCGATTGGCATTTTTCTTATTGTAATAGGATTTAACTCCCTTATTCCCTGGTCGTACCATAGCATCATGCCGGCAGTTGCCAAAAATATGTTTGGCGCTGAGAGCGCCGGATACGGATTTCTTTTGTCTGCGGCCGGTTTGGGAGCCTTAATTGGAGCTATGCTTGTATCGGGTTTTTCAGAGCGTATAAACGTGGCCAAACTTATCGGCATGACCAACATTATGGTGGCAGTGGCGCTTTTATTCTTTTCTCTAATTTCCAGTTTCGTTTTGGCAAATATACTGATGTTTTTTATCGGACTCGGTCTGATTACACAGGCCGCCCTTATCAATGCCAGCATTCAAAGATTTTCACCCGACTATATAAGAGGCCGCGTCATAAGCGTTTATTCGCTGATGTTTCTGGGTATGATGCCGTTTGGCAGCTTTATCATCGGCGCTCTTGGCAGTATATTGGGAGTAGCAGATGCACTCCGCATCTTTGGTATGCTTTCCATTTTCGGGGCCTTTGTTTATTTCTTCTTTCTTCAACCAAAATTGAATGGTGAGTTAAATAAATGAAGTGGGTGACCGAGCGGATTCGAACCGCCAACCGCCAGGTCCACAACCTGGTGCTCTAACCATTGAGCTACGATCACCACGTCTCCTCTAAAAGTATAACATAGAACTCCTATGGGCTTCAAATAGGGTGACTTTTTCTGGTTGAAAATGCAAAAATACCAAGGTGTGAAGTCAACACACATCCAAGGTGTGTAAAAGTAAATGATTTAACTGCTGCGCGCCCAGAGGGATTCGAACCCCCAACCTAATCGTTAGAACCGACTTGCTCTATCCGTTGAGCTATGGGCGCAAATTGGCAAATTTGACTCGTGAGCGGGATAGGGGAGTCGAACCCCTCTTTTTTGCTTGGAAAGCAAATGTTGAACCGATCAACTAATCCCGCCAGCTAACTACATTGTATCAAAAATTTGTCACCAAAAATCCGTTTTTCCTGACGGAGCATCTCCTGCTACTAAATATACATTGGAAACTCATGGGGATGTGGCTGCTCTTTTTGGTCCGAATTATAGACGGCTAATTTGGAAGTGCCTCGATAGTCAAGATCTCTTGCCAGAAAAGGGCAACTTGCCGCCTGCTTTTGTCTCTCTTGATAAACATGCTGGTTCAGATGCCCATTACCTATTTGATTATGACATTGAAAGACCGGATGGCAATCATAGAGTTTTATGTTCGGTATTGCCGCCGCATGCCGCATCGTCACGTCATCAACATCCGTTTCCTGAAGATTATTACATCCTGGCAGGAAAAGCCTATGTTGAAGGTGAACTTATTACTCAAGATACTTACCGTACGCAACCATGGCAGTATCATCAAGTGTCAACAGGGGACGAGCCGGCTTTAATGGTAATTGTGATGCGCACAGCCGGTGCCTACCCCAAGGAAAAACAGCATATTTACGAAGGCTCGCCAAATGGCCGGGTCATTTTTCCTTGATAAGATAAGGAGTTTGGTGTTTATATTCGTTTTTAAGAACGCGGGCAATAATTTTTTCTGCATTTTTAAATCCCCGTTTTTTTATTTCCGCCAGATTTAGCTTTTTGTCAAAATAGAGTTGTAAAACAGCATCCGCCTCTTTGTAAGTAAAGCCAAATTCCCCCTCGTCTGTTTGCCCCGGCCAAAGCCCCGCAGTTGGTGTTTTGTCAATAAATTCTTTTGGCACCCCCAAATATTTTGCCAGTTGATAAACCTGCGTTTTATACAAATGCGCTATCGGTTCAAAATCAGAAGCCGCGTCTCCAAAACGGGTAAAGTAGCCAAGATAATATTCCGACTTATTTTCCGTACCGCAGACTATGGCATTTAACTTCTTTGCCAAATCATAAAGCACCATCATCCGCACTCTGGCCATAACGTTTCCCAACCGCACTTTATCAAGGTCGGACCTTGACATAAGGTCGGACCTTGTGTGGATAACTCCGTCAACTATCGGCTTTATAGAAATCTGCATGAGGTTTTTTGATGATATGCCAAGTGCGGCCAAAATCTCTTTAATTATGGCAAACTCCGAATGGGCATAGGGAAGATGAACTACAAAAATATGTTCTTTAGGCATGGCTTTGGCCAATAAATAAAGGGCGCAAGTTGAGTCTATGCCGCCCGAGGCCCCAATTACTACATTGGCAAATTTTTGCTTCTTAAGAATTTCGCGAATAAATTGGACAATTTTATCCATTTTCTTTTTCATAATTAGCGATATAGATTATTTTTTTGAATATATATTTCCGTTTCTTTGGGAACAAGATGGGTGATAGGTTTGCCTTGTGCTATCCTCTCTCTAAGAATGGTCGAAGAAAGATTGGTGGTTATCAGGTTTTTTCCGGAAATTAACTTAAAACCGCGGGGAAGTTTTTTTGGCAGATGATAAGGATCTCGGGGAAAAACCAGAAAGGTGGCCAGTTCTATTAAGGCCTCTTTCTTTTCCCATCGAGTAAATTCCGCCACAATATCCGATCCCACAATCCAAAAAATATTGCCTCCGGTTTTTTGCTTAACTTCTTTAATGGTATCAATGCTATAGCTTATTCCTCCGCGGACAATTTCCGTATCAGAAATTTCCACTTTATCTGTTTGAAAAGGCCTAAGCATTTCCAGTCTATTTTTGCCAGCCGCCACGGTCGGCTTCCACTGATGTTGCGAAGCCGGCACCAAAAGCAGTTTATCAATGTCGGAACGGATCTCCAATACCTGCCTGATAATTAAATAATGACCAAGGTGGGGCGGATCAAACCGTCCTCCCAAAATAGCAATGTTCATTGCAATATTATAGCAAATAAGATAAAATTTAGTTGGCGGGCGAGTGGTGGAATGGTAGACACGAAGGCCTTAAGAGCCTTTGTCGGCAACGACGTGCGGGTTCGAGTCCCTCCTCGCCCACACCTGCAGAGCAGGTTTCTTAAGACTCAATGTATAAGGTTTACTTATTAAAAAGTTTAGCTAGACCAGAAAAAAGTTATGTAGGTAGAACAATTAAACCGATAGCGGAACGTTTAAAAGAACATAATTCAGGTCAAGCGAGATCAACTAAGCCTTATATGCCTTGGAAACTAGTTTATTACGAACAATTTTACTGTAAGTTATGTTCCGATAAAAGAGAAGTTTTTCTGAAATCGGGAAAAGGTTTTAGATTAAGAAAAATTATATTAGATAACCAAAAGTTGTTAAAATAGTGTTCTGCTTTGCAGAACGGGGAGTAGCTCAGTTGGCTAGAGCGCGCGGTTTGGGACCGTGAGGTCGGAGGTTCAAGTCCTCTCTCCCCGACACTAATTTCTGCCGGGGACTTTGACGCCCAAAACAGCAAAGGAATAATCCAGCAGTTCCCGCATTTCCTCGCGTCTGCTGGGACTGTTTAAGATAACGCCAATTAACTTATGTCCGCCGTTTTGGACATAGGTGACCAGACAAAGGCCGGCACTGGGAGTATAGCCCGTTTTAACACCCAAAACTCCCGGATAAGAGGTGAGCAAATTGGTTTGGTTAAAAAAATAAAGATATTTATGTTCTGCCGAGTAGGGGATTTCATACTCAACTGTCTTGGCAATTTCGGCAAAAACGGGAAGCGTTAAGGCATACTTAGTCAACGCCACCAGATCAAAGGCGCTGCTGTATTCTTCTTTGCCGTCCTCCTCCAGACCTGACGGATTGATAAAAAAAGTATCGGCAAGGCCCAAAATTTTGGCTTTTCTGTTCATTTCTGCCACAAAACGGCCGCTATCTCCCGAAACTCCCTCTGCAATAGCTTGCGCGGCATCATTGCCCGACTGCAAAATGAGACCATACAAAAGCTCTTCCAGAGTATACGTTTCTCCGGCCGATATCCCCATGCTATTTTCGCCCACCGAGGCGGCTTTTTCGCTGACGTTTATTTTACTTTCTGCGTCTTTAATTTCCAAAGCCACAATGGCGGTGGCAATTTTGACTAAACTGGCAATACGCAAACGGGTTTTGGCGTTTTTCTCAAACAAAATTTTATCATCGGTGATATCGTAAATAAGCGCCGCTTCTGCCTGAATTTGCGGTTTAGTTGATACAGAGCTTAAAATTTCTTCTTTCGGCTTCCAAAAATCCAAACTTTTCACCAGAACGCTGTCGATCAAATAAGAGGGGAGGGGAGCAATAAAAGTAGGGGAGTCCTTATCAATCGAGAGATTACCCTTAAAAACAAAAATTGCTGTCAGAAACAAACTCACAAAAACACCAACAAAAAAAACCTTCCCAAATTTCATAAACCTATTTACTTTATCCAATTCCTTATCAAATGGCAATATGGTAAAATACAATCATATTGCGGGATGGTGCAGCGGTAGCACGTCTGTCTTTGGAACAGAAGATCCTAGGTTCGAATCCTAGTCCCGCAGCACTACAATAAATCTAAAAACTTTATTTACATTGGTTTTTCTGAAGATTTAAAAAATAGAGCAATATCTCACAACAGGGGAGAAAATAAATCGACAAAGCCATATATGCCACTAAGCCTTATCCACTATGAAGCATACAGAAACATAAAAGATGCAAAGCGGAGAGAGTTGTACTTAAAATCAAATAAAGGGAGGACTACATTAATGATCATGCTTAAAGAATATTTCTCAAAATAAAGTGGGTCTTTTTTTGAAACTTGCGGACAACCGCCGGAAAAAGAAGGAAGAAAAAACGCAAAAATTTTAAAGAACTTTGACTAACGCAATTGTTTGTAGTACTATCACAATAGTACTAAAACTTTGAATAAAATGCAACGCAATAGTACTACCATAAATTATGCCGAAACAGGAGTATTCTCTAGCTAAAAATTTAAAAAGATTACGTGAGAAAAGAGGGCTTTCGCAAGACAGGCTTGCAAAACTTGCTGATGTTGCGAATAACACTATTATCAAAATTGAACAGGGTGAGAATATAAACCCAACTCTTGATACACTAAAGAAAGTGGCAAAGGCTCTCAAGGTTAGTGTTGACGATTTAATAAAATAATTTTATGAGTACACAAAGCAAAAGAAATAAACGAATTCGAATTACTGCTGTTATAATTTTGCTGGTTGTTGCTGCATTTGGTATTTATTTCTTTGTTAATAATCAGCAAGTTAAATTTGAAAAAAATGACAACAAAACCCCGTTAAGTACGAGTGATGAGACTACAAAAGTGGTGGGTTGTACCCGGACAACAAGACTAGAAAATAAGCCAGTATATGACAGAGCATTAAGCTTAATTAACGAAAAATATACTACTTGGGAACAAGGCGGTAAAAGTAACTTCGGGACATGGTATTTCTTTCCCTCGCAATTAGTTAATTGCATTAAAGTAGTGGATGGTAATGTCAGAAACACAACAGAAGCTGAAGGCTATTTTGTTTTTAACGATACTGCAATTAAAGATAACTACTTCCCAATTACAGTAGACAAAGATTATTCCGAAGCGGATGACATAATAAATGCGTTGCTGCTAGTTCACGAGATGACTCACGTAAGACAATATTTGGACAGCCTAAACAATGAAGATCAGTTGTCCTGTATTGATAAAGAAGTAGAAGCTTTTGATGCAGCTTACAATTTTTATAGATGGCAATTTGGTGAAACCGAAAAGACACTTAATCTGCGAATGCAATATGATGAAGATTTACATCCACAATTACAAACATTAAAAAGCATTATTGAGGGTTTCCCGAGAATTATTACCCCTTTGACTGAATTATGTAAAGGAGAGTCCGCGGGTGATACTTGTAGTGATCGTATTACCGCCAATCGAAGACAAAAGATTAAGGATGTTATTTCTCAAGATGAATTTTATATAGAACAATGCAAATTGTAGCAATATGGGTAATAGTAAAAAATCTGGAAGTGGTCAAAAAGCTAATTTGAAAATTCCTATTCGCTATTGTGTTTTTGTACAAGACAATCAAGAACAGTCACTAGATAAACTCAACAATCTCCACGATAAATCTGAGAAAAAGAAAAATGATCTCAAAGCTTTGATTAACTCATTTGTTGAAGATAACCGAAATAACAGCGACATTACTAATTTGCCCTATATAGAAAATTTCTTGGATAGCCTCAGGCAAGTGGAATATAGTTTTTCCGAATATAAGGAGGCGGAAAAATATCTTCAATCTAAAACAGATAGTGGCGAAAGTAGGTTTGGATATTTTATGGAGAAAAAAACCTCAGCCGTCTTGAATTTTTTCTTTAACGTCTTTTCTTTTATGAAAATTGTTGAAAGATATACAAACATCCCACTGGACATACAATTTGAACAATTTTTAAAAGATATTACTACCATCCGCCATCATTTTGCTCACTCATACGAAAAGGATATTTCTATTGGATCATATTCGAAAGCTTTTTCAAGTTTTCAGGTTCAGACAGGATTAAGTTTGGAATCTCTCGTTCTTACGGATTTAACCACAAGCTTGCCAATCGGCAGATTATGGTTTTCGCTTCCTACTTTTTACTTTTCATTAAGAGATATTTTTAAAGGATTGAAAGACAACCCAAAACTATTGATTAAGAAATAGGGAGTAAAAACTTTTCCGCGCACGGGTGGGCGGGGCAAAGAAAACTATAAATTCTTTCCCTACTCGCCCGAAGGGCGAGAAAATCGCGCGCGCAAAAAATAGCGGAGGCGCGGCGGGTGGGCACATTCGGCAGGCTCAGTGTAAAGGCGCCGCGCCGGCCTGTCCGCCGAAGCTGAAAGCGAAGGCGGAAGCAAGCGATCCGCCAGCTGGCGGAGAGCTAATCAAATGAAGTTCGACATTTTCGATAAACGGCCAGCCCTTCGACTTCGTCCCAATAAATTGGGACTTCGCTCAGGGCTATAGCCGCGAATCGAATGTCTTGAGCGAGCGAAACGTGCCCAACACACCCTAAGGGTGTGAAGTGAAATCAATGAACTAAATCAATGTTAAAAGAATTTTTAAAAACTTTGGGATTGGATGTTTAAGAGTGTATAATCTACTATCATGAATGAAGAAAGAAAACCGGTTGCAGAATTGATCAGTGAAATGTATGACCAACACGCTGATCTATATGCTACATCTGCAGAAAAGGGATTCTCTTGGAGATATATTGAGAGACCTGCCATGTATAGATATCTTAAAGATATCGTAGAACCTACCTCACGAGTTCTGGATTTAGGGACTGGCACAGGAAGAGTCATACAATTACTCAAAGATCTAGGTGTTAATGAAGAAAATATTACTGGCTTAGATATTAGTGAAGAACTTATAAAAATTGCGAGGTTAAAATTTCCTCGAGTAACATTTCTTCATGCTTCTGCAGATAACTTCTCATTACCGCCAGAAAGTTTTGATTTGGTAACTGCCAATATGGTTTTTCAGTATCTTGATAATGATATGCTTAAAAGGGCAATGGATACCATCTATGATGTACTAAAACTTGATGGGCAACTTGTGTTTATTGAGCCACACGGACTGCGTAGTGAACAAGTAAGAAAAGGGGTAAATAACAACCAGTGGATCAGAGAACAAACACCTTGGGGCCAAAAAGTATATGTTTTTAACCGGAACCCTTGGGATCTTCTAGACATTCATGATTTTTGCGGCTTTCTCCACGTAGATGGATGGAGAACATTGCCCGTAGACGAAGCAGGACGAGTTGAACAGGTAGAGTTTGAACGTTACTCGGCTATGCGATACGCCCGCATGGGATATGTTTGGAAAAAGATGAGTGAAGAAAGAAAACGACTTATGAATGAGTATGCCCAACACACCCTAAGGGTGTGAAT
>JACOYD010000024.1 GCA_016182055.1 Candidatus Microgenomates bacterium
CATTTTGAAGAAGATAAGGAGTTTTTATTAGGCAGCGGCGCCGATAGCGTGGTTCAGCCGGAAAAAGAAGCGGGACTTACTATCGCCCAAAAAATCCTCACCCTATACTCAAAATCCTCTATCTGATACAATATTTTCGGAGGTGAAAAACTTATATGGCAAATTATGGCGGATTTTACAAGGGAGATAAGAAAAAGCCCAAAAAAGAGAGGCTGGCGAATTTAGCGGCAAAGGTAGAAGGGCAGGGAGAGTTTGGCGCTCCGGTATTTAGCTTGCCCAAAATTATCCCCAAAGGAAAAAATAAGAATGAAGAAAACGCATAGGAGAAAAAGGCTGGCCTTGCTGCTACTTGCTTTTATAGCCGGCATCATCATTGTTAACGTTATTGTCCGCCAGATACGCGATTCTGTCTGGGATGGAATACATCATCTTAATATGGCAGTTGATAACGGTGATATAGAAGTTTGGTCTATTGAGCCTTCATCGAAGCATATTTTTCGCTTGCTGGTGCCGCAAAACATGTATCT
This sequence comes from Candidatus Microgenomates bacterium, assembly GCA_016182055.1. Taxonomy (GTDB): domain Bacteria; phylum Patescibacteriota; class Microgenomatia; order Levybacterales; family JACOYD01; genus JACOYD01. The sequence goes on from JACOYD010000024.1 coordinate 528, forward strand.
TGATATTCCTTCCTACGGTGCTTACCGGGCCGCGGCTGTGGGGAAATTGTCACTTCTTGAACAAAAAGACGGTTCGCTCCTGGGCAGCGGTCTTTCGCAAACGCTGGCAGTGCCCATTGACGCTGTGGTGGTGCGTAGAGAGGGAAGAGAAGACAATTTCAGCCCAACCAGCACTTTTTGGCTGGGAGAAATACAGGGTCGAGTTACAAATTTTACTTCTTTTGATTTATTAAGGCTGTGGTTTTTTTTCTTATCGGTTAAAAAAGAATCTATAGAAACAATTAATCTGGCCCAGGCAGATGCTGTTTTCCAAGAAGTCCTGCCGGATCAAACAGAGCGGCTAAAAATTGACAGCAGCCGTTTTTCCAAACTTGCCAAAAAATACTTTACAGATATCAGTATAGAAAAAGAAGGGTTGACAATTGAGATTATTAACGGTACCTCACAGGAGGGAACTGCCAATAGCCTGGCCTTGCTTTTGACAAATATCGGGGCGTCAGTTATAAATACTTCCAGGGGAGAAAACAGGAGTCAAACTGAAATATTTACTAAAAGCCGGGGCTATACTGTTTCCAAAATTGCCTACATTACCAGCGGCAAAATTTACCATGATTTACCAAAAGACAGCCGGGCGGATATTCTGGTGATATTGGGGGAGGATAAATAGTGCTTATAATTTTTATTATTGTACTTATTATTATTTCTTTTCTGTGGGCGCTTTGGAGTCTTTCCGGAGAGCATTCATCTTCATCAAAAAACTGGCGAAAAAGGGTCAAAGCAGAATTAAGGCACGGCAGAGTTATTTTTTACGATTCGGCCTCTTCGGGGGCTGGTTCGGGTCCTCCTTTGAGCTCTTCCTCCTCGTCTGAATCCTCCAGCCGGGAAACTTCCGGTTTATCTTCCTCCGCCAAAGCCTCATCGCGGACAAAGGGATAATAGGTGGAGCCGCGGCCCAAAAACGACGGCTGGTTTTTGAATTTTGGCTGTCTGTGAAGTTCGCGAATAAATATGGAAACGCTATTTTTATCCACGGATTTAATATAAGCCTCATATTTATTGCCCCCTTTTATCAAAACATACAGTCTTTTGGCAATATCGTCGGGCAAGGCGCCAATGTAGGCTCCTTCCACAGCCGTTACAGTAATGCCGCGGCGTCTGGGCAGCAAAAGTACCTGATTGGTCGGCTGCAGCATGGAGATAATTTTGGCTTCGGCCAAGTGGATGAGAGCGGCAATTTTGGTTTTGCCGACTTCTTCCACAAACAACCCCTGAAAACCGGTACTTTGACCATTATTGGTTGATGGTGAAACTTTTCTGCCGGCAAAAAGCGAGAGTCTTTTTAAGTTTTTAATAGCAATAGGATTGAATTTATTAATAGACAAAACTTTATTATATATTTGTCGGGCCTCTTTTATGCGGCCGGTTTCCAGATAGGCGAAAGCCAGACGGTTGAGGGCCTCTATATCATGGGGGGTTTCTTTGAGAATGGCGCGGTTAAGTTCAATGGCTTTGTCAAAATTTCGCTTGAGGGTTTCGGAAATTGCGGCCTGGGCAAGGTTTGACATAATGCACAATATCATAATCAATTTTGGCCAAAAGTCAAGAGGAGAAATGGTATTCTAGAGAAGAGTGGCGAAGATTTTCCGCCACAGCAGTAATGACTGGTTGATTTCTTAGAAAATCAATATCATCCAAACGGCCGATAAAATCTTCAAGATAGGAAAAAAGTTGTTGTTGATATTGAATTTGAACATCGGCAGGCTGCATGCCTCTTTTCACTAAAAATTTTAACAAATCAGGGTATCTTTTAATCAAGTTTAGCTCTAGTTGACTTTTCAGACCGAGTTCTCTTGCTATAGTGATAAGAAGTTCATGTTCTGCCTGGGTCATAACTGCCTGCCAGTTGTCTAGCGAGGGGTTTTGTCGAAGACCATTATAGCTTAAGTAGCGAACTGTATCTTTCAAATCTGGACGATTGCGCCAAAAAATGTGCATAGCATCTTCGGATGTTCGGGCATTGGCTTCATAAAAAGGATGAATGAGAATAAATATCCACTGAAAGGCAGAGAGATAATCATAAATAGTGTTTCCGTTTACTTTTGGGTCTATTGAGTTTCTGGGAAAAAGCTCATCCATTTTTTCCACAAGTTTTCCTAACAGATGGGGAGTTTTCGCAAAATCTACGCCATATAGCATTTCACCAGCGATGGTAATTTCTACAGGTAACAAATCTTGTGAACGAACAATGCCGGCAATTCCATCATTCAATTCAGGGTGAGAAAGATAGCTTTTTGCTTGTGAATCGTAAAGTAGATAATGCTCATTACCTCTCATGTGGGCTCGGTGTATTAGCCTGATTTGCGTTAAAGTGTCGATGCCAAGCCGATGACAAAAGGGAAGCAGTCTTGCCCGAATGCGGTCGGTGCTTTTGATGCGCCTGTCAGTGGCACCGTTTTCTTGATCTAGCGGATTAGAGATAGTCCAAGCCAGCCGGTCGGCTAGAGAGTTTCTGTCGGATGGGGGAGGAGAAAATAGTAGCTGTTCCAGCTCATATGGCTGCCAACCACCAAATTCTCCCTGCCCATCGCCAGCACCCGTCCGACTTTTTGACTAACCACCTCTTTTAGTGAATGATGACCAACTCTTTCAGCCAGCGCCATAAGATCTATATTTTATCCTATAGAGATGGGCTAAAGCAAATTATTTCAGTACACGCTCCCAGGCCTGGCCTGGGAGGCTACAATAATCTTCTATTACTGGATCGTAGCCTCAAACCGATCCCGTTTCGGAAGGAAGTCCGTTTCGAAAAGAGGTTTATATCCCGGGGTTTAGTTCAGTGAAATAGCCGTCTTCGAAATTTCAAATCATACGTGATATAATTAACAGCGTTATGTCCGGGCACAGTAAGTGGGCGCAGATTAAAAGGCAAAAAGGGACGGCGGACGTTAAGCGCGGATTAGCTTTTACTAAACTGGCCAACGCCATCACCATTGCCGTGCGGGCGGGTGGGGGAATCGCCGATCCTGAAAGTAATTTCAAACTTCGTTTGACTATCGAAAAAGCCCGCACTGCTAACATGCCCAAGGAAAATATCCAGCGGGCCATTGACAGGGGAAAGGCCCCACTTCGCCAAGGCTCCGCGGGGCTAGAAGAAGTGGTTTATGAGGGGTTTGGGCCGGGGGGCATTGCCGTGATTATTGAATGTGTGACAGATAATAAGGAGCGGACGCGGTCGGAGGTGAGAAGCATTTTTGATAAAAATGGGGGAACGCTTGGGCAGGCAGGATCAGTTTCTTACCAATTTGAAAAAGTCGGACTTATTACAGTTGGCAAAAACAATCAAACATTTGACGAGATATTTACTATTGCGGTTGATCACGGCGCGCAAGATATAGAAGAGGCAGAAGAGGAAGTGTTTATTTATACCGATACGCCGGCACTTAAGCAAACAAAAGAGTCTTTGGAAAAAGCAGGACTTGCTATTATTGAAGCACAGCTCTACCGCAAGCCCACTGTGACAATTCCCGTTGGCGATAAAGAACTGGCTGATAAAATAATTTCTTTTGTGGAAAAGCTGGAAAACCTTGATGATGTACAAAAAGTTTATTCAAATTTTGATATTAGTAACGAATTGTTAAATGGTTAAATTGCTAAATTGTTAACAATACAACAATGAGCAAGCGATAGCTTGCAACAATATAACAATGATAATACTAGGTATTGATCCCGGAACTGCCAGGATGGGATGGGGGGTAATCGAAATTAAAAATCAACCCATTCGACAAGCTCAGGGCAAGAAATCAAAAATCAAAAATAAGATAAATCTTTTGGGGTATGGGTGTGTGGTGACGGATAAAAACGACGGAGTGGGGAAGAGGTTACTGGTGTTGCGACGAGAATTAAAAAAGCTGATAATCGATCATCAGCCGGACCTGATGGCAATTGAGCGGTTGTTTTTTGGCATGAATGCCAAAACAGCCATTGCGGTCGGGCAGGCAACCGGGGTGATTATGTTGACAGCCGGCGAACTTAAGATTCCCACTGTAGAATATACCGGGCTGCAAGTCAAGCTGACGGTGGCCGGACATGGCCGGGCGGACAAAAAAGTTCTGCAAACCAACGTCCGTCGTTTTTTGGGTATCAATAACCTAAGTTTTAAGGGAAAGAAAAAAGGCTGGGATGATGCTTCCGACGCTTTAGCCATTGCCATTTGTCACGTTCTCAAGTAATTTATGCCAGAACGACGATTACCGAATTTTTTGCCCAAGTTATCAAAACGAAATAAATTTGTTTTGGGCACTCTCTTTTTGACATTTGGTCTTTTGGCTGCTTTTTTGGCGGGACCGGATCTGGGTAACCAGTCGGTAGCTTTGGTAGCAATTTTATCTATCATGGTAACGTTTTTTTCTTTGGGTGAGGATTTACCCAAAAGAAAGCAGGCCATGATTGTTTTCCTGCCCGGGGTTCTCTTTACATTGGCGTGCGGCTTATTTTATTTTGTCTTGCCGGCTCGCTGGGCCACCCGGCTTGTTATGCTCTCTATTTTTGGCGGCGGATTCTACGCCACTTTGCTGGTGCAAAATATCTATACAATTTCGGTAGCCAGAAGCATAAAACTTTTACAGGCCGCCCGCACCATTGGTTTTTTACTTTCGGTGCTTTCAGCTTTTGGTCTTTACTACATCTTGTTTTCTCTCCATACTTTTTTGCCGCTTTTGATAATCGGCCTTTTTGCAATCTCCTTTTTACTGATTGTTCCCGTTATTTGGAGTGTGAGTCTGGGAGAGTTTGTGGGAAAAGAGGAAATTACCTACGCCGGCGTTCTGGCACTGGTGCTTTCGGAAATTGGCGCCTTTCTTAGTTTTTGGCCGGTTTCTGTAACTTTTGCGGCCATTTTTTTGGCGGGAAATTTCTATACTTTTGTGGGCCTACTTCAGCATTGGCTGGAGCACAGGCTCTTTAAAAGAGTGCTGTGGGAATTTATTTGGGGAGCGATTATTCTTTTTACCATTCTTTTTTTCACCGCCAAATGGGGCGGATGAAAAATTTGAGGGACTGATGGCGGGGAAGAGGGGAGCCTTTCGACAAGCTCAAGGTTAAAGTGATATAGTTTGATACATATAACAGTAAAGCCTATAATGTGGATAATTATTTTCACGAATTTTTGCGAAGTTTTTCACAGCTTGCCAGCTGACTGCTTTTATCTGCTTTGGAGGAGAAGAGGCTTACTCTGTTGTTTGTTTTCTTTTAGCAAAGACGTAATTTCCCTGCGTAAAAAAATAGTTTAGACCATACGAATAGGCTAAAGCTGATTGTATGCTATATTACAAAACTCATATTTTCAAGGCCAAAATTAATAGTTTAGCCCACAACAAAGGGCTAAACATAAAAAACCCGAAAAAGGCTTCTTCTCTTTGATTCTTTAGCAAATAAACCATATTAATTGCCATCAATCTATCTTCTTTTAGCTTCAAAATTATACGTTTAGAGCATAATAATCTGCTAAATATAATCAACCATCGCTTTTGTAGGAGAGAGGCTGAATAATAATAATTCATGCTATGCAATCACTTGCCATGTATGTGCAGGTGTTCCATTGATGGCAGGACTTTCTACGAGGGAGTAGTAAGTGAGCTCCTCTTCTTAGCTGGGTATGGATCAGCAGAGCGTAACTCTTAAAAAAGAGTGTTAAAAGGAAAGGGAAGCAAATGGTACTACGTCGTACAATAATACTTTTACGACGTTAGCCAGGCTGGTTGGGAGAAGAGCGGCTTTTGAACAATTTGGCTTATCCGGTGTTATTTTTGTAGAATCTTATTTTGTTAGGCTACTCTTCTTGGCAATAAATTCCTCTCAAAAACCCGAACCCGTCTCAATCCCCTACTATGGGATGTTGAGGCTAAGTGAAGCCATCCGGAGAATCTTCAGTTATTAAGAGATATTCTTTAAACAGTTCATTTCCTTCTATTTCTTTGCCATCTTGCAAGAAACTATTATACCAACCATCCTTTGTTCCTACTGGGAAAAAAAGATAACCACTATGAGTAATCGAGTCTCCATATAAAGCCCAAAATTCTATTTCTCTAGTTATTGGATTATAAACTCGTATGAAGTATTTATAAGGACCAATTGGTTTGGTTACATCTAGGGCTGGTCGTATAAACCAGCCAAGATTTACATTTGGGAAATCAAGCGGGGTAATAACCGGGCGTTGACCGCCGGCGCTGCCAATCATTACTGCTTTTGGCAGAGTTATCAAATCAATTTTGTTATTAAATTGGCCTCGTTCACGAACATTATTGATAGAGGTTTAAGCATGGTTTCACTGGCCGCTGGTGGTTTCGGAGGTGGCGTTGGATGATGTCTGTCACTAATACCAATCAAAGCTGCGGCAGTAGCCAAAATCAAAACTCTTTCAGCGCGCACGCATGAGAATATACGCTACAAGATTCTATTTGTCAAATTTAGCCGCGGGGACGCTTCCATTCAAAAGTATCGGTCGGTTGTTGCTGTGGGGCAAGTTGAGCATTATCGTAATCTGGCCGGTTATAAGAAACTCCGTCTGTCACAAACCCTGTTTGCAAAGGAACAAAGACAGGTTGTTCTAGCTCAATGACAGTACCATCTGGTTTGGTGATTGCTGGGAAGATAACTGCCCATCTCTCAAGCTCTCCATCCGACCTTCTTTTTTCTAAGACAATTTGCCAGGCAACATCCTGACCTTGCTGGAGCCATGTTGAGGGATCAGCGGGCTCGGAGTCAAACTCTGGAGTAAGTCTTGTTCTTACTCCTATATCGGAGGTAACCCAACCAATTCTCCAGTAATGACCATAATTATAGATAAATACTTTATGATTATCGTCTAATTTACTTCTCCATTCCAGTAGTGCGGGGATCTGAAAAAGTTCCGGTAATTTTTTTACTTGTTCAGGAGGTTTTTGGGCTTGTTCTTCAAAAGGAGGTACGACTACCTGTGTGATTTGTGGAGCTTGTTCTTGCCGACAAGCGTTAATTCCTACTACGGCGGCTGCCAGGACAACAGCAAGGCTAAGTCTTGATAAAGTACCTTCTTTTATATTCCTGCCCACGCCGACAATATACACTTAGAGTTTTTCTTTGTCAAGTTGATAGGCGATGATTGTATGTCAGACCGTACACCTTGGCGGTTCCCAATAGTCGATAGGTTTGAAGTTTGAGGCGTAAGATTTTGCATCAACTACCTGTTTCTGCTCATTGGTGAGCGTAAACCATTCTTGGTAAACTTTGGCGGGAGCGGTTATTAAATCTACTTCAAAATCAAGACCTCTTTTAATATGTTCAGCCCGGCGGACGCTTGCTAATAGAATAAGCGGGGTAAAGTTATGCGTTCGTTTCTGCCGCATGGCCCACTCGACCACTGCCATCCCATCAATGTTAATATCATCAAGCCGTCCGACAAAAGGTGAGATAAATGGCTGCCACTCATTTTCTATCGGCCCTTCCTTTTGTATCAACTGTTCGTGAAGATTAATTGCCAATACCTGCTGTTGGGAGAAAACCAGCGTATTGTTGATGGGAATTTTTTCCCGCCGAAGAACAGTTCTGGCTTTGAAGGCTTCTATGGTAGTGGGTAGTTTTATTACTACCCTTTGGTGCCATTTGGTAATTTCCCGAGCTTGGGAGATCATTTCATTTGCCGTGGTCTTTTCATCCGCATAAACTTCGGCCGAAACAGGTCCGGGTACAATATTTATGATTTCCAAAACGATTTGCTTTTGTAGTTCAAAAGCCTTTTCTTGAGTAACTTTTGTACTCGCCTCGCTGACGCTTTGGCGAAGCGGGCCCAAAAGCTTTTTGGCGATAAGAGTGGGATTGGTGGTGGCGCCAAAAAGTACCTCCTGATGTTGTTTGGCCAACGTAGCAATGGCGCGATATTCATCGGGGTCACCGCTATCCAGCAAAAACTGAGTCATACACCTGATAATAATCCCTGGTGATTCAAAAGTCAATGTGGGGCGGTCTCTCCGTTTTAATAGTTTAGCTTTACACCTTAGAGGTGTCAAGCTGTAGACAAAACTTATTGAGGAAGTGTTTCTTTCTTAAAGCCAATGACAGTAACATATTTATCGCTTCCCCCTGTGATTGCCGTAGAAGCAGGGTTCTCATCAGCATCATAAATAAATTCAAAAGCAGAACCAGTGCCTGGGTCGTCCAAAATATTCAGCTGTTGTTTAAGTTCAGCAAGTGATTGGGTGGTGCCAGAAGTTATCACCAGACGGGCATCCGCACCATTATCGCGAACCCCTCTTATCATCGGCAAAATATATTTTATTTGATTAACTACGGCTTCTGTGCTTTGCATATCGACATTTCTCATAATAGCTATAAAAGGTAGTGCTCGGCTTAAAGGTCTATAGTACGCTGATGATATAAACTTGGCGTCCTCACGATAGAATATCACTCCTGCCTCGCTCAATCTTTCCCACTCCTCTTGGTTTGAAGCCATGGTTTCCTGGTTGCTCTCACCGGTAAAATTTAACCTAAGTCTTAATAATCCATAAGCCAAAAGACTAAACGCCACAGCCTCTAAAGTACCTTGAGCTCCACAATTTATTGAATAGACGTTAATTTCTCCATGTTTTGGTGAAAGCGTTAGATTGTCAAACGCATAATGCTTAAAAGTTTGAATAAGAAATCGTAAATACGGTTTTACCCAAGTTTCTAATCTTTCGGGATCCATTTGTGGCATATCTTTCATGCTATTGATATACCTATTTAAAAGTTCTTCTTCGGTTGGTGGAGCCAGCCGCCGAGAGAGTATCTTAAGTAAAGGATAAGCCAATACAATACCTAGCTGTGCTGTGTCTCCTAGTGTCCATTGAGGGAGCCTTTCACTCACGTATGCGTCCCTTTTACGGCTGTTTTCACCATCAATAAGTGACCTTAGTTTTTCATTGAATACATCTGGCCTCTCAAAAAGAAGTTCCTCGAATGTCCAAATACTCCCACCTGGTTTTATAGTTCGTGGCTTTCCATCTCGAGTAGTGATTGCTTGATAAGATTGAAGGGAATCTTGCCAAGGTTGAAAAGATTCTTCTTGCCGCGGATATTTGTAGTTATGCTTAAACAAAGCCCTTATGAGAGAGTTTCCTTCTAAATAGTCCAAGTTGATGGGATTGCCAGCTTGGTCATAGCCTGTTACTACTGTTTGAGCTTGTTGGCTAGTTAGCTCATCGAAGCTTAACTTTCCCAGCTCTTTTATAGAACCGGTTCTTTTTACGAGGGGAATTTCTGGATAGAGTGCTAATGCCTCTGTGGATAAACGTCTTCTTTGTATCAATATTCTTTCTTCTTCACTAAGCGGACTTGCTATTTTTCTATAAACCAAGTCACCTGTTGCCGCCCCGATAACACCCCTACCAATTAACGAGAATAACCCTCTTCTAGAAAAAGTTGGTTGAGGTATGGCGGAATGCCATTGATTATGAGGCTGATTCCCCTCTTTACCCATAAATAATATTATACTATAGGTTTTTATGAATGTCAATATGGTAGAGGTAACTATGATTGACAAACCACTTCCTCGCGTCGTAGAATATTTTTAATGACTAATTCTCTGCCCCAGTTAATTGATGAGTTTTTAGAATATTTAGAAATAGAGAAAAACTGCAGTAAGCTGACGATTCGAGACTATCGGCATTATCTGGAGATTTTTGTTAATTGGTTTTCTCCCACTGGAAAGTCTATTAAGGATTTGGATTTACAGACTGTTCGCAAATACCGGATTTATTTAGCCAATAAGGCCGACCCCAAAGGTTTGACTTTAAAACGGGTGACTCAAAATTATTACGTGATCGCCCTGCGTTCATTCCTGCGCTTTCTTATCAAAAACGATCATCAAACGCTTGAGCCTTCCAAAATAGACTTGCCCAAAACGGAAAGCCGCAGTATTAAATTTTTAGAGCGGGAGCAGGTGGACAGACTCGTTACCGCCGCTGATACCTCCAAAGAAGAAGGAATTCGCGACCGGGCTATTTTGGAGTTACTTTTTTCAACAGGGTTGCGGGTTTCGGAGCTGGTTTCTCTTAAGCGAGACCAGATTAATATTGAGCGACGGGAATTCGGTGTCGTTGGTAAAGGAGGCCGGCCGCGGGTGGTGTTTATTTCAGACAGAGCGGCCGACTGGCTGCAGAGATATTTACAAAAGAGAAAAGATATTTTTAAGCCCCTGTTTATCCGTTACTCGGGAAAGCTAATTACTGACAATGGTGGAGAAAAAATGAGACTGACTGCCAGGTCGGTGGAGCGGCTGGTTAAGAAATATGTTAGACACGCGCGTTTGCCGATTGATGCCAGTGTTCACACTCTGCGCCACTCTTTTGCCACAGATTTATTAAACAACGGCGCCGACATCCGCTCGGTGCAGGAAATGCTGGGACACAAAAATATCGCCACCACCCAAATTTATACCCATGTGACTAATCGCCAACTACGGGAGGTACATGAGGCGTTTCATTCCGGCAATAAATAAATGATAAGTATAGGCTTTATTGTCAATATTGTCATCAGATTAAGCATTTTTTATTTTTTGGGCGAGGTGATACTTTGGCCCGATGATCCTCGTTTTGCCGGCAAAGCCATCCCTTTGCGGAATCTGGTTATTGTTTTGAGCTTAAGTCTGCTGATGCCGTTTTTCTACTTCCTTAAGAAACGGTGGAAAAAATATCCTTTTTGGTTTGATAATATTTATTTGTCTATTTTCTGGCTGGATATGGCGGGAAACTCGCTGGATTTATACGATAGTTATTTTTACTTTGACCTGGTTGCCCACTTTCACGGCACGGGAGCGATAGCCGCGGTCTTTTTGGGGGCCTTTGGCATGCGCTGGCTTTGGGCGATGGTTTTGGCCAACTCCATTCATCTCGGTCTGGAAGTTCAGGAGTATTTGACCGATGTCTTTTTCGGCACCCACAATGTGCGGGGAATGTTTGATAGCGTAAATGATGTACTGGCTGGGATTTTGGGAACAGCTTTTTATGTGGGACTTCTTATTTTGTGGCAGAAAAATTGGCGCCGGAGACTGTTGGAAATTACCGTTATTATATTAATCACTTTTTCTCTTTTAGTCATGTTTTTTCATCGCGCAGTTGCCTCCCATGTTATGACCTTACTTTTTCTTTCCGAACAGTTTCCGCAAGTGCCTCTAAAACCTCTGGGGTTTTTTACTTCTCCCCCTTCTTATCGGACCTTCAAACTTGAGTCAAAAAATGGTCAGGTGGTGGCCGATCTTTTTCTGCCGGTAAATGAAAGAGGTTTGGCTAAAAACCGCCCCCGGCCGGCGGTTATTTTGGCCATGGGAGTTAAAACTTCGGAAAAAGACAAGCCCATCATAATAAATCTTGCCAAATCCTTCTCCAGGTTGGGTTACGTGGTATTGTGGCCAAGAAGAGAGGAGTTGGAGCAGGGCAAGTCTTTGCCGGAAGAGCCGGAAACATTTATCACTGCTTTTCAATATCTGAAAGAACAAAAAGGCGCTGACGAAAAGAGAATTTCCCTGGTGGGATTTTCGGTGGGTTCCTCCATTGCCATGGTGGCCAGTGCTAATGCCGAAATTAATGAAGAGATAAGAGCTATTGTTTTCTTCGGTGGCTATTATGATATTTTTTCTTATCTGGAAAGTCTTAACAATAAAACAGTTTTGCTCAACGGCCAAAATATGCCTTGGCAGCCGGCAGAAGGAGCGGTTAATCACTTCAAAGAGATTTTAGAAACAGAAGCCGGTTTGGCAGAGGAAGATAGGGTTAAAAAACTAAGAAGCTTAAGCCCAAAAGAAGCAGTTTCTCAATTTAAGGCGGCGGTATTTATTCTGCACGATAAAGGCGATAGCTATGTGCCATATAGCGAAGCCATTAAACTTAAGGAGGTTCTGCCGAAAGAGCAGGTAAAAACATTTAGTCTGGTTAATCTATTTGAGCATGTCCAGCCCAGGAGTGATTTTTCGCCGGAAATTATTGGAGAATTTTTCCAAGTTTATGGCTTTGTCTATTCCGTATTTAACTACTTGTAATGTGTACCTTTACACACCTTGGATGTGTGGTACGTTCACACCTTGGTAAAAATGCACTATTCAAGTATTAAGTGTTTTATTCTATCTAATTTTCTTTGGTAATCTACTTGATTTGCTACAAATTTTTTATAATCAGCAATTGATCTAAAAGAATCTAAAATTATATCCTTTCTAAGATATGTTTTTTCTCTACGGATATAATCAGAATAAGATGACCACGGATAGTTTTCTAGTTCTTCTATTGTTTTAATCAGAAAGGCTGTCATGGGATTAAGGTGAATATATCTGGATACATGAATAAGTTGTTCATCGGATTCTATCCTGACGGCCCTGAAATTTTGTTGGAAAAGTGAACCAGTACGATTAGTTTTAATGTTAAAATATTTGGCAAAGCTGTTTTGGAAATTACTCATAAATTGATTTATTCCTCTTCCCTCTACCCCTTTTAATAAAAAATGAAAATGATTTGGCATGAGACAAAAACAAATAATTTCTACTATTGGTTTATTTAAATATAAATTTTCTAAGAACTCAGCTTTTTGGTCTTGTGGTAAGCGGTTATAGAAAGAAAATCGAAGAGATGGATTGTCATATTGATAAAAACGGAAAACATCAATTGCTCTTTGGTAATCTTTGGCGGACAAAAATATTTGCTGTTGTCCATTGCTTCTATTATAGACGTGGTATATTTCTCCATTAACAACCAAGGTTTTTCTGTAGGCCATAAATAAATAATATCGCAAAAATACCAAGGTGTCAAGCTACCACACCTTGGTTGTGTGGAGAGTGTTGCTAGGAGGGGGTGATCGTGATATCATTAATTATTGATGCGGACACCTTTTTACAATCCCCTTTTGGCTTATGAGGAGAATTTTGACAATGGGCCGTTTGGTGAATTTGCGGATGGCAAAGTTTTTTCAAATACCGGTGAGCCGAAACACAAGTTTTTGGGATATAAAGTTTATTCTCCTTTTGGCATTGCCGCCGGACCCTTATTAAACAGCAAGTTTGTCAAAGCGGCGTTTGACAAAGGTTTTGACGTAGTCTGCTACAAAACCCAGCGAAGCACATTTTTTCCCTGCAATCCCTTTCCCAATGTGTTGTTTGTGGAGGTTGATGGTGATTTAACAGTCAAAAAAGCAGAAGAGTCGCTAATTGGCAGTCAAAAAACCAAAAAAAATCTTGACCGATTAACCATCACTAATTCTTTTGGCAATCCATCAAGGGGACCCAAGTTTTGGCAGAGTGACATGAAAAAAGCCGTTAAAATGGCCAAAAAAGGCCAGCTTCTAATCGCCAGCGTGGTGGGGACAATTAAAACAGGCGAAAGCGAGAAAGATTATTATGAAGATTTTGCCAAGACGGCCCAACTGGCTAAAAAATCCGGAGCCAAAGTGGTTGAAGTTAATTTGTCTTGCCCCAACGTGACTACCGAAGGAGTAGTTTGTTATACGCCAGGGGCGGTTTTAGAAATTTGTAGACTTACCCGCGAAAAAATCGGCCAGACTCCCCTCTTAGCCAAAATAGGCTATTTTTTGCCAAAGCAACAGTTGCTGCTTGAGAAAATTATCAAAAGCATTCTGCCGTTTGTGTCGGGAATTTCGGCCATCAATACTCTGGCTGCCCCTGTAGTTGATAAACAGGGTAATCAGGCATTGCCGGGTGAAAATAGGCTCAAAAGCGGCATTTGCGGAGCGGCTATTAAATGGGCGGGAATGGATATGGTCAGACGGTTAGTTGCGTTGCGAAAAAAATTGAAAGCCGACTTTGCCATTATTGGGGTGGGAGGAGTGATGTTTCCAAATGACTTTCTTGACTATCGAAAAGCGGGGGCGGATCTGGTGATGTCGGCCACAGCGGCCATGTGGAATCCTAATTTGGCAGTGGAAATTAAACAACTTTACCAAAGCCGGGTTTAACCAATATTTTTCCATCTTCAAAAACTTTTTTTCCTCGAAGAAAAACCCGCACCACTTTTCCCCTCACTTTCCAGCCCGCAAAAGGCGACCAGCCGCACTTGGTAAATAAGTGTCTAGCGTCTAGCGTATAGCGGTTAGTTGGATCAATTTCCACAAAAGTGTCGGTTTGCGCTGGAGGATTAAAGATTTTGGCCGGATTGGTGTGGCAAAGCCTAATAACATTTTCTATAGTTAATCTTTTTTGCGAAACAGCCGTCAGAAGAAGCGGCAGAGTGGTTTCCAGACCGGGTACGCCGAAGGGTGGATTTTGTGATTTTTTTTCTTCAATAGCATGCGGGGCGTGGTCGGATTCGATTACGTCAATAAATTTCAGATTTTTCCAGAGAAAATCGGTATCCTTTTTTGTTCGAAGGGGCGCTTTGACTCTGCCAAAGGGGCCAAGTTTTGCAAGATCGTTTTCAGTTAAAAACAAATGGTGAGGAGTTACTCCGCAAGTTATGGGTAAGTTTTCCTCTTTGGCCTTTTTAATCATTTTAATTTCGTCAGCCAAACTGATATGACAAAAATGGGTGGGAGTTTTTGTTTTTCGGACAACTTTTAGCACCTCCTCCACCATTTTTTCTTCGGCATGAACCAGAATTAAATCTTTCCAGGCAGCAAAAACTTTTTCCAAGTTTTCTTTAGGCAAAATAAAGTTTCCCGTGGTTTGACTAAGATAAAGTTTAAGACCATGGGTTGTATTTTTAATTTTGTCAAATTCTAAAAGATTATTCCCTATCGATCCAAAAAAGAAACCAACATCGCAGACAATTTTTTTCTGGGCAATGGCAATTTTTTCTAAAAGCCGTTTCTCTGTGGTGATTGGTTCTTTTGTCCAAAACAGTGGTGAAGCCTCCGGCTAAAGCGGCAGAAGTGCCGGTAGTAAAATCTTCTTTATGTGTTTGTCCCGGATCGCGCAAATGAACGTGCGGATCTATCAGGCCGGGCAAAGTGAGGATTTTCATAACAGGTAACCTGTTGTTAATATATTATCATCGAATTTTCGAAAAGTCACATTTGTAAGTTTTAGGCCGTCCTTGAGGGTTTTTGCACCAATTCCGCGGACCGCGCTGATGGCCTTCTCTCCCCCGATAATCAGAGGTGCGTGGAAGGCATAGACTTTGTCAACCAGTTTTTCATCAACAAATCGTCCGATGGTCTCCCCTCCCCCTTCCACTAAAATACTGATGATTTCTTTTTCTGTCAACAGTGATAATAGCGCTTTTATATTTTTGGGATTAACAATTAAAACATTTTTGTCGCGCAAAACTTGAGAATTGGCCGGAAGTTTTTCTTTATACCCAAGAATTATTCGCAGGGGATCTTGTTTGCCATTTTGACGGATTCCCAAATGAGGATTGTCTTTAATAACAGTATTTATACCAACCACTACCGCCTGATATTCGCTTCTGATGTTTCTGGCCGCAGCGCGGGCTTTCTCATTGGTAATCCATTTGGAATCGCCGGTATAGGTGGCGATTTTTCCATCGAGACTGGCGGCAAATTTGATGGCGATAAAGGGACGTTTTTTTTGATGAAAAGTGAAGAAGGCTTCGTTGAGTTTAAGCGCTTCATTTTCCAGAAGTCCTACGGAAACCTCTATGCCGGCTTTTTCTAAAACTAACTTGCCCTGCCCGTGATTAATCGCATTTGGGTCAAGGGTGGAAAAAACAACTTTTCTTATGCCCGACTTGATGATTGTCTCAACGCAGGGGGGAGTTTTGCCAAAATTGGCGCACGGTTCTAAATTGACATAGAGCGTTGTTCCCTCTAGCCTCGCCAAGTCTGACTTGGCGAGGCTGATAGCTTCGATTTCCGCGTGGGCAAGGCCGGCTTTTTTATGATAACCCCTGCCAATTACCTTGCCGTTTTTAACAATTATGGCTCCCACCATGGGATTGGGAAAAGTTGAACCCAAGCCTTTTTTAGCAAGCGAAAGAGCCTGTTTAAGAAAATATATGTGAGCATTTTTGTCCATTTACACCAGCCTCAATCTGTGACCCATTTTTTTCTTTTTGGTGGCAAGATAGGAAACGTTTACTTGTGTGGGATGAATTTCCAGAGGAATGGTGTTTTTAATTTTGATGCCGTAGTGGGCCAGCTGGCGTTCCTTGTCGGGGTTATTGGTTAAAAGAGTGACTTCTTTTATTTTCAAGTCCAAAAGAATTTCTGCTGCCACTTGATAATCTCTTTCATCTGGGGCAAAACCCAGCGTTTCATTGGCCTCCACCGTATCCAGGCCGTGCTCCTGCAGTTTATAAGCTTTGACTTTGGAGGTTAAGCCGATGCCGCGGCCCTCCTGATTTAGATAGATAATAATGCCGGCCTTTGCCTGTTGTATTTTTTTCATGCTTTCTGCAAGCTGCCCTCCGCAGTCGCACTTAAGAGAGAAAAAGGTATCGCCGGTTAAGCATTGCGAGTGAATTCGCGCCAGTGTGGCTTTTTGTCCCTTTTTTTCCTTAAGTAAAACAGCGTGTTCTGCTCCATCGGGCAGGGAGTGATAAATAATCAGCTCAAACTGTCCGTATCTGGTAGGAAGTTTGGATGAGGCAGCTTTGATAACCTGTATTTGTTTCATCTCTCTCTCGCAATGGATTTGAGAAGCTCAATCATTTTAAGAGCGGTGGTAGCGCCCTCAACGGCTCGGTTGTCATCGGAACTTATGGCGCGGTGCATGGCGTCTTTCATGTCATAAACAGGCAGCACCTCGTATACCAGGGGAATTTCATAATCCAAACCGATTTGCATGCAGACCCGGGCGCATTCATTGGCCAGTTGTTCAAAATGGTAGGTATTGCCTTTTTTAATAACGCCAAAGCAGATGAGGGCGTTAAATTTACTACTTTTGGCCAGTTTTTTGGCAGTAAGATGCAATTCCCAGGTTCCCGGTACCCGAACGACGGTTATTTGTTCTTTTTTAAGACCTTTTTTAAGCAATGTTGCCACGCAGGTTTTAACCAGAATATCGGTAACTTCCTGGCGATAAAGAGCGGCAATTATGGCAAGGCGAATTTTGTTGCTTTTCACCAAGACCATTATATCATTTCAAACATATTCATGCCAAGCGCGGATAGAAAGGTCTTTGATGGTTTTGCTGGTAATGGCCTGAACAAAAAGTTTGGCTTTCTTTAAGTTGGTGTAAATGGGAATATTAAAGTCAATGGCTGCGCGTCTAATAGTGTAATGGTCGCTTTCATCTTGGGCGGCCTTGGGATCAACTAAATTGATGGCCAAATCCACCCGGCCGTTTTGAAAATATTCCAGAATATTGGGAGATTTTTTTTCATAAATTTTATAAAGGAGTTTAGTGGCAATTCCCTGTTTTTGCAAAAAAGCTGATGTTTTGTCGGTGGCAAAAATGGGCACTTTTAACCGGTCAAGATTTTTAGTACTTTTTAGGAAGGCCTGTTTGTTCTCTTCTCCTCCCAGACTGATAAAGATGCCCTTTTGGGGAATTTTGCCCCCCACCGCCAGTTCGCCCTTGAGAAAGGCTTCTTGCACATCTTCTCCAAAGCAGGCCACTTCTCCGGTTGAGGCCATTTCTACGTGAAGAATGGGATCGGCGCCGGTTAATCTGGCAAAGGAAAACTGGGGGACTTTAACAGCCACAAAACGTGATTGTTTAATTATCCCGCCGTTGCGGGATCCCGCTGAGGCGGTGATTTGATTGTTTGATTGTTTGCCAAAAAAAGAATTAACTGCGATTTTGATAAAATCAATGCCGGTAACTTTGGAAATAAATGGCAAGGTTCTGGAGGAGCGAAGATTGATTTCAATAACCGAAACTTCGCCGTCTTTAGCCAAGAACTGAATGTTAAACGGCCCGGAAATAGAAAGGGCTTGGGCCAGTTTGGCTGCTATGTGACCCATTTTGGTTTGGGCCTCTTTAATGATGGTAGCGGCCGGTAGCACAATGGTGGCATCACCCGAGTGGACGCCGGCATTTTCGATATGTTCGGAAATTACCATGGCCGCCACTTTCCCCTTTTGGGCCACTGCATCAAGCTCTACCTCTTTGGCTTCTTCTATAAACTTGGAAACGGTAATGGGATAATCCCGCGAGACCAGGGTGGCTTTTTTAAGATAGCGCAAAAGCTCGTTTTGGTTATGGCAAATATTCATAGCGCTACCGGATAAAACATAAGAAGGCCGGATTAAAACAGGAAAGCCGACTTTTTGGCAAAATTTTTGCGCATCTTTAATAGTGGCAAATTTATTCCAGGCAGGCTGGGAAACGTGGAGCTGGTCAAGTAGACGGGAAAATTTATTTCTGTCTTCAGCCTTATCAATATCAGCAGGGTTCGTACCCAAAATGCGGCAGCCGTATGCGTTTAGGGCGTAGGCTTGATTGTTGGGTGTTTGTCCTCCCACCGAAATTATGATGCCGGCGGGGTTTTCAAATTCATAAATATCGGCAATTCGTTCAAAAGTCAGCTCCTCAAAATATAATTTATCGGAAATATCATAATCGGTGGAAACGGTTTCCGGATTGCAATTTATAATAATTGATTTTTTATTATGCTCTTTAAGTGACAGCACAGTGTTAACACTGGTCCAGTCAAACTCGACTGATGAGCCAATGCGGTAGGGACCGGAGCCCAAAACGATTACGCCTTTTTTATTTTCCGCCGATGTGTCGTGGTGGCTGCCGTTATATGTTAAATAAAGGTAATTTGTTTGGGCCGGAAATTCCCCGGCTAAGGTATCAATTTGAAAAACAGACGGGGTTATCCCCCATTTTTTTCGAAGAGAACGAATTTCCAGTTCGGTTTTGTTTATAAGCTCTCCTATTCGTTTATCAGAAAAGCCAAGTTCTTTTAGTCTTTGTAGAATTTGTTTATTAATTTTGCTTTTGCTTAATATTTTTTCTTCATCAACAATGTTTTTAATTCGGTAAAGAAACCATGGATCAATGCCGGTCAGCCAATAGATTTTTTCAATTGGCAGGTTTTTTTCCAGAGCTTTAGCGATGGCAAAAATGCGCTTGGGAGTGGGTTGGGACAGTTGTTTTATCAATGTTTTTCCGTTGTTGGCCATGTAGTTTGATACTGCCCCTGGTAAATTTAAGTCCAGCATGCGAATGGCTTTCTGATATGCTTCCTCAAAGGTTCTGCCTATTCCCATCACTTCACCTACTGATTTCATGCCGCTGCCTATGCGTTCATCTGCTCCCTTGAATTTTTCCATATCCCAGCGGGGTATTTTAACTACAATATAATCAAGAGCCGGTTCAAAGCAGGATTGGGTAACATCGGTGACTTTGTTTTTGATCTTGGTTAAATTTTTTCCAAGAGCCAGTTTGGCCGCTACATAGGCCAAAGGATAGCCGGTAGCTTTGCTGGCCAGAGCAGAGCTTCTGGAGAGCCGGGCGTTAACTTCGATGACATAATAATCAAGAGAGGATTTGGGATTTAAGGCAAATTGCACATTACATTCCCCTATTATCTTGAGACTTCGGACAATCCGGATGGCCACAGAGCGAAGAGAATGATATTCAAAATTTGTGAGTGTTTGACTGGGAGCTACCACAATTGAATCGCCGGTATGAATTCCCAAAGGATCCATATTTTCCATGTTGCAGACGGTGATGCAATTGTCAGCCTCGTCGCGGACCACCTCGTATTCGACTTCCTTGAAGTGATGAAGATATTTTTCCACCAGAATCTGGTGGCTAAAATGCAAAGCATGGGCGGCAATTTCGGTTAATTCTGTTACGTTTTTGGCCACCCCCGAGCCTTGACCGCCCAAGGCAAAACCGGCTCTGATCATTACCGGAAAGCCGATACGTTTGGCTATTTTTATCGCCCCGTTGACATTGTTAGCTGTCTGGCTAAGCGGCACCGGCACGCCAATTTTTTGCAGGTGTTTGACGAATTTATGTCGGTCTTCGGTAAGAAGTATGGCCGACATGGGAGTGCCCAAAATTTTGACTTGATATTTTTGCAAAACACCTTTTTTATAAAGCTCAATGCCGCAGTTTAAGGCTGTTTGGCCGCCAAAGGAAAGCAAAATGCCATCAGGTTTTTCTTTGGCAATAACTTTTTCCACAAAAAAGTCTGTTACGGGCAAAAAGTAGACAGTGTCGGCGAGAAATTTGGAGGTTTGAATGGTGGCGATATTGGGATTAACTAAAACTGTCTTAATCCCCTCTTCTTTGAGGGCTTTAATGGCCTGACTGCCTGAATAATCAAACTCCCCCGCCTCCCCTATTTTTAACGCACCAGAGCCTAGAATTAAGACTTTTTTCATAGTTTCTTTAAGAAATAATCGAATATCCATTCGGTATCATAGGGACCGGGGGTTGATTCCGGGTGAAACTGGACGGACATAAAAGGTAGTTTTTCATGAATAAGTCCTTCGTTTGAGCCGTCGTTGGCATTGGTAAACCATGGTTTAAATCCTCTGGGAATTTTGCCTACGGCAAAGCCGTGGTTTTGGGTGGTGATAAAGCAGCGGTTGGTTCCCTCTTGAATGCATGGTTGGTTTTGACTGCGATGACCAAACTTAAGTTTATAGGTATCTCCGCCTGCGGCCAGAGCTAACAGCTGATGTCCAAGACAAATTCCCAAGGTGGGAATATTTTTTGCAAGAGCTTTTTTGACTGTGGCTATAGTTGTTTTTGCCATCTTGGGATCGCCCGGGCCGTTGGAAATGACAATTCCGTCAAACTTATTCACCTCGGAGGAGTCGAAGTCGTTGCTTCGCCACCGTCCGAGGTGGGTGTTTTCGAACGGGTCAAAATCCCAGGGTACAGTGATGACTTTGATGTGGCGTTTAAGAAGGGAGCGGATGATATTTCTTTTTGTTCCGCAATCAACCAGAATCACTGTTTTGCCTTGCCAAGTCAGACTTGGCGAGGCTAATGGCGGTTCATAGATAATTTTTTTAGTTGAAACAAGAGCTACAAGATTATCTTTGTTGGGATCGTAAAAAGAAATGTTTTTGTTAATTACAATTTTGCCAAGCATAACGCCCTTCTCCCGTATTTTTTGGGTCAAAAATCTGGTGTCTTTAATTTCCAGAGCCGGTACTTTGGATTTTTTAAGCCACGAAGATAGTGTTTGCCTGCTTTGAAAATGAGAAGGAGTATTAATGTAATTAGAAACTATAAGTCCGGAGATTTTTATACTATCGGACTCCCAATATTTTTTGTCCGGCACGCCATAGTTTCCAATCAAAGGATAAGTTAGTATTAAGATTTGTCCGACATAAGAGGCGTCAGTCAGGCTTTCCGGATATCCCACCATGCCGGTATTAAAAACAACTTCACCCGCCCTGCTAAGCAGGGCGCCAAAGCTTTCTCCCTCAAAAATAGATCCGTCTTTGAAAACAAGCTTCCCTATCATTGGCGTATCTTCCCCAAAATTAATGCCAGAAGCGCCATTCGTATATACATGCCGTTTCGAATTTGCGAGCGAAGATAGACGGCCCGCGGGTTGCTGTCAACTTTGGGTGATATTTCTCCCACTCGAGGCAGGGGATGCATAAAAATAGTTTGGGCGCCGGCCCGCTCTTTGATTAGCTTTGGTGTTAAAACAAACTTATTTTTAACCTTTTCATAGTCTTTCAGGTTAGTGAATCTTTCTTTTTGCACCCTTGTCCAATACCAGAAATGGGCGTTTTTGGGGATATCTTGCTCACTTTCTATTTGGATAAGCTTGATGTGGCGTTTTTGAAAATTAGCAAAATCCTCTTTTGACAGCCGCAGTTTATCAGGCGAAAGAAGATAGACCGTGTTGGCTTTATAAAGCGCCAAGCCCCGGATGAGAGATTTAACAGTCCGGCCATAAAGCATGTCTCCTGCCACAACACCAATTAGATGATCAAGTTTTTTGAACCTTTCATAAATTGTATAAAGATCAAGCAGGGCTTGAGTGGGATGTTCATGCGGTCCATCGCCGGCGTTGATGATGGGTGCAAACGAGGCGATATCAGCTGCAGCTTGGGCAGATCCAACTTGCGGATGGCGGATGACAATGGCGTCGCAATATGCCTCAAAAACGCGAATGGTATCTTCAAATGTTTCTCCTTTGTAAACCGAAGAAAAATGCTGGGGATCCAGGATTTCTACAGTCTGCCCGCCCAGCTGTTTGATGGCGGCGGCAAAGGAACCAAAGGTGCGCGACGACGGTTCATAAAAAAGAAGAGTCACGATATTGCCGGCAAGAAGCTTTGAGGGTTTTGACTTTTTGGCAATTTCTGCCATTTGCTTGGTAAGTTTAAAAAGTTTTTGCAAAGAGGCAATATCAAACTGGTCAAGCGAAAGGATATCTTTCCCCTTAAAATTTCCTTTTATCTTGGGCAAACTTGCTAATGCCATAAAAAAACCCAGAACTTTCTTTGCTCTGGGATTTTAGTTTACAACTCTTTTCTTCGTTTGTCAATGGACAAATGTATAAAGTACTGCTCTGGCCGTATGAAGCCTATTTTCGGCTTGGTCAAAAA
>JACOYD010000025.1 GCA_016182055.1 Candidatus Microgenomates bacterium
ATTTGTTATCGAAGGCAACGAGGAAAGTAAAAGTATGGAAACGCTTTTGCGTCTTGTTATTTTCATGAAGGAAAAAAATGTTGACAAAAAAGGCGCTTTAGTAGCAGTTGGCGGAGGGGTGATTGGCGATATAGCCACTGTAGCGGCAGGACTTTACTTTCGTGGCATTGATTGCATACAAATTCCCACCACGCTTCTGGCCCAGGTAGACTCTGCCATTGGCGGTAAAGGAGCCGTAAATATTGGAACGCATAAAAACACCATTGGAATTATTCGGCAACCACGGCTGGTTATTATTGATACAGAGTTTCTGGCGAGTTTACCCAAAGAACAATTTACTTCCGGGATGGCCGAGGTGGTAAAATATGCGATTGCCTTCGACAACGAACTTTTTGAAAAACTTCAAACTACCAAAGATTTATTGAGCGAATTACCCTGGATTATCAATAGATGCAGTACAATCAAGATGGGTATCGTTAAAAAAGATCCACTCGAGCAAAACATTCGGGCACTGGTAAACTTTGGACACACAGCCGGCCAGGCAATTGAACTTTTGGCTAAAATCCCACATGGTTATGCTATTGCCGTTGGGATGACATTTGCAATTAAAGTAAGTACACGCATGCATCTTTTGCACAAATCTATGGCAGATGCGGCG
This sequence comes from Candidatus Microgenomates bacterium, assembly GCA_016182055.1. GTDB lineage: Bacteria > Patescibacteriota > Microgenomatia > Levybacterales > JACOYD01 > JACOYD01. Next base: position 659 of record JACOYD010000025.1, read on the forward strand.
CTTGAGCTTATAAAACAGTATAAACTTCCCACAACAGTTCAAGGACTTTCTATAGACGATATTTATAAACAAATACGCAAAGATAAAAAAACAGTCAGTAATGTGCCAAAATTCGTGTTACTTACAAAAATTGGAGAAGCAAAACCAAATCAGATGGTGCCGGAAAAGATTATTCTAGATGTTTTACAGGAGATACTCGTATGAAAATTTTAGTCTTAAACGGTCCCAACTTAAATATGCTGGAAAAAAGAAACATCAAGCACTACGGCGCTTTGACGCTTGCAGAAATTAATAATCTTCTTGCTGATGAGGCCAAGAGACAGGGCGTGTCGCTGACCTTTTTCCAGTCAAACCATGAAGGCAAACTTGTTGATGCTATTCAAGAACAACGAGGCAAAATTGATGGCATACTTATCAACGCGGGAGCATTAACACACTATGGATATTCTCTTCGCGACGCGCTAGTTGATAGCGGAGTTCCTGTTGTCGAAGTGCATCTTTCCAACATCACCAAACGGGAGAAGTTTAGAAAAATTGATGTCTTAGACGGCGTTGTCATTGACCGAATCATAGGACTTAAAGAAAAAAGCTATATTGTCGGTTTAGAAAAACTGATTAATTATATAAAGCAACTAAACGCTAGACGCTAATTATGGACATTTGTATTTATCCGTCAAAAGTTCACGGGAAAATAACCGCTCCGCCTTCAAAAAGCATCACTCACCGGGCGATTATTTTAGCCGCTCTTGCCCGCGGCACATCTGTGATAAAAAACGCCCTGATTGCCGATGATACGCTAATGACTATCAACGCCCTGCGGGAGTTTGGGGTGGACATTAATACGCTAATGACTATCAACGCCCTGCGGGAGTTTGGGGTGGACATTAAACAAAAAGGTAACACCTTAACGATTATTGGGACTGCCGGCAATCTTACAGCCCCCAAAAAACCTATTGACCTGGGAAATTCCGGCACCAGCCTGCGTCTGTTAACGGCCGTATCCAGTATTGCTAAAGGAAAAACAATACTTACTGGAAGCCAAAGACTCAAAGAGCGTCCAATAAGCGATCTGCTCCATGCTCTGCGAAATCTCGGCATCTCCATTGACTCAGCACACGGCGACGGATGTGTGCCGCTTGAAATTACCGGCGGCAAACTTAAAGGCGGCAAGGTAAAAATTACCGCCAGCCTAAGCTCGCAATTTGTCAGCGCCCTTCTTCTTATTTCTCCCTTTGCCAAAAATGACACGGAAATTATTGTTCGGGGACTCTTGCGTTCAAAACCCTATGTTGATATTACCATTCAACTTATGGAACGCTTTAGAGTACGCGTGCATAATGATAATCATGAAACATTCATTGTATCAAAAGAGCAATCGTATACCGCCCAACAATATAGCGTGGAGGGAGACTATTCTTCGGCCGGCTATTTTTTGGCGGCGGGAGCAGTTGGCAGGGGCAAAATAACGGTCAATAACCTCAATTCCCGATATTGTCCAAACTGTGGCCGCTGTAGCCGCCTATGCTCAAGGACAAACTCATATCACCAACATCGGTCATTTAACTCATAAAGAAACAGACCGCATTAAAGATACGGCAGAAGAACTGACGAAAATTGGGGTTAAAACTCACTACAGCAAAAATTCTCTCACTATTACAGGCTCCCGGCCAACAGGAGGCACCGTGGATACTCATGGCGATCACCGCATGGCCATGAGCATGGCGGTAGCGGCGCTGGGCGCAAAAAAACCAACAATAATAAAAAACGCCGAGGTTGTTTCCAAATCATATCCCCATTTTTTTGAGGATTTGAAAAAAATTGGCGTAAAAATGGAGGTTTTAACATGAATATTGTTTTAATCGGCATGCGGGGAGCCGGCAAAACCACTGTGGGAAAAATGCTGGCCTCCCACTTAAAAAAAGACTTTATTGAGATGGATGATCTGGTAGCCAAAAAAGCCGGCATGAAAATTGCCCAAATTGTCAAAAAGCATGGCTGGGAATACTTTCGTGATTTAGAAACACAAATAACACAGGAAGTTAGTCAAAAAGACAATGTTATTATTGCCACCGGCGGCGGAGTAGTGTTGCGTAGCGAAAATGTGCAGGTGCTTAAAAAACATGGCAAGCTTTTTTGGCTAAGCGTTGGCGTTAACAGTCTGCTTAAACGAATTGGCAATGATGCAAACAGACCATCGTTAACAGGCAAATCGCCAAAAGAAGATATGGAAGAAACTCAAATCCAGCGGCAGAAGCTTTATGAGCAAGCGGCCGATGTGGTTATTGATACTGAAAAGATAACAGCAAAAGAAGTTATGGAAGAAATTATTACCAATTTGGAGGACACCTATGTCTATTAATGCTAAAACCAAACTTTGCTGCATTATCGGCAATCCGGTGGAACATTCGCTCTCGCCACTTATGCATAATGCCGGCTACAAAGCGCTTGGCCTTAATTTTGTCTATATGGCATTTCAGATTTCGGATGTAGCAAATGCCATTGCGGGAATACGGGCGCTTGGCATCCATGGTACAAGCGTAACAGTACCCCATAAACTGACCGTAATGAAATATTTGGATGAAATTGACGAAACTGCCAAAGCTATTGGCGCTGTCAATACTATTATCAACGATCAAGCAAAACTTACCGGTACCAATACCGATTATGAAGGGGCAATTCGGGCCCTGGAAGAAAAAACAAAAATTGAAGAAAAGCGAGTTACTGTTGTCGGTGCCGGAGGAGCCGCGCGCGCAATTGCTTTTGGTCTTAAGCAAAAAAAGGCCAAGATAAAAATTATCAATAGAACAAAAGAACGCGCGCAAGCGCTGGCCAAAGAGGTTAGAGCAGAGCATGGAGACTTAACTGATCTTTCGCAGATTAAAAATAGTGATATACTAATACATGCAACCATAACCGGCATGCATCCGGATAATAAATCACTTGTACCAAAAGAATATTTACACAAAAATTTAGTGGTATTTGACGTTGTTTATAATCCGAGAGAAACAAAACTTATTAATGATGCCAAAAAAGCCGGATGTCAGATTGTTTACGGATATAAAATGCTGCTTTATCAAGCGGTAGCGCAATTTGAACTTTTTACCGGTGTTAAAGCGCCGGTTGAAGTTATGGAGGAAGCGCTTTTGAAAGGACTGGCAAAACATGAGTAGTTTAAGATTTTTAACAGCCGGAGAATCGCATGGACCGGCAGAAGTGGCCATTTTGGAAGGAATACCTGCTGGTCTTTCCATAACAACTGAAGAAATAAATAAAGAGCTTAAAAAAAGAGCCCATGATTTTGGCAGGGGAGGACGGGGCAAAATAGAAGCGGATGAGGTAAACATCTTATCCGGCGTTCGTTTTGGTAAAACCATTGGCAGTCCCATTGCTCTTTTGGTAGAAAACCGCGACTCCGCCCACTGGGAAGACAAAGTTACCAAACCCCGGCCCGGACATGCCGATTTATCGGGAGTCTTAAAATATGGCTTCACTGACGTACGAAATGTGCTGGAGAGGGCCTCGGCCCGGGAAACGGTGATGCGGGTGGCCGTGGGAGCAGTTTGCAAAAAGTTTCTATCGGAATTTGACATGGAAATTGCCAGTCATACCTTACAAATCGGTCGGATACGAATTACCAAAAATAACTACACCTTTGCCGATGTTGCCCGAGTATTCGATATTGACCATGATACCCGATGTATTGACCAAACCAAAAGAGAGGATATGAAAACGGCCATCACCCGCGCCCGGGAGGAAAAAAATACTTTAGGTGGCATTGTAGAAGTAATTGCCCATCAGGTACCGGTTGGTCTGGGAAGTTATGTTCATTATGACAGACGGCTGGATGGACAAATTGCCCAGGCTTTGATGAGTATTCCCTCCGTCAAAGCAGTGGAAATAGGCAACGGCATTGAGATTGCCGGAAAAACCGGCAAAGAGGCACAAGATGCTGTTTACATAAAAGATAAAAAAATAACCAGAAAAACCAATAACATGGGCGGCATTGAGGGCGGAATGACCAATGGCCAGGATGTGGTGGTCAGAGTGTTTCATAAACCTTTGTCAACCATTTATGATCCGCTGCCAACTGTTGACATTGCTACTCTTAGTCCTGCTGCAGCCACTGTTGAACGTTCCGATGTCTGCATAGTAGCCCGGGCCGGAGTAATATCAGAGTCCATGCTGGCTTTTGTTTTAGCCCGCGCCATGCTGGAAAAATTCGGCGGCGATAATATTCTGGAAACAAAGAGAAATTTCCAAAATTACCAAAAGTCCTTGCCCGCCAGCATATGAAAAATCGTAGCAAACCAACTATCGGTATAATCGGCGGGACAGGAAAAATGGGGCAGTGGCTGGTACATTTTTTTGAGGAACAAGGCCTGCCTGTATTAATTGCCAGTCGAAAAACACCGCTTACTCCGCTTAAACTTGCCAAAAAAGCCGATATCGTCATTGTGTCCGTGCCTATTGCGGCAACACAAAAGGTAATCAAAAATATTGCTCCGCAAATGCCAAAAGACTCGCTTTTAACAGACGTTACTTCTTTTAAGGTCATGCCTCTGGAAGCGATGAAGGGTGCACCTTGCGCCACACTTGGCATGCATCCTCTTTTTGGGCCAAGCGCCAACCGCTCCATGGGACTTAAAATAGTTTTTTGCCGCCAGAAAGACAATCACTACGTAACATTCCTCAAAAATCTTTTTACCGAAACAGGCATGGAGGTAATTAGTCTCACGCCCGAAGAGCATGATTATCAAATGGCCTATATTCAGGCTTTTACCCATACGGTTAATCTGCTTTATGCCAAAATCATCTTCGAAAATAAAAACATGCCGGAAAATAAACTTGCCACGCCGGTCTTTAATTTGCAAACCCTGGTGATGGGAAGAGTGTTTTATCAGGATCTTAAATTTATTTCCGACATCCAATTTTATAACCCGTATTTCCTGCCGGTGCTGGAGGCTTTTGTTGAACAAGCTCAAAAACTGGAAACAATTATTGAAAAGCAGGACGTCACCGGATTTACCCAAATGTTTAAGAAAGAACAAATTCTGGCGAAAAATTTTGCCAGTTTTGCCACTCTTAAAACAAACACTGTCTTGAGCATGGCTTCTGATATTGCCTTAAGTATTCCCGTGAAGGTAAAAAAAATAACATTGCCAAAAAATCTTAAAATCGCCTACCTGGGGCCGGAGGGAACATTTTCCCACCAGGCCGTAAAAAATGTTTTTACCAAAAACGGCTATTTGCTTATGCCATGCGACACACTTTATGATGTTTTTGCTATTGTTGCTCAAAGTAAATCTGCTATTGGCATAGTCCCGGCGGAAAATTCTCTGGAAGGACCGGTTCATGCCACCCTTGATTATCTGGCCGACTTTGCCCTAAGTGTGGCCGGCTCATTTACCCAACCCATACATCATCAGCTTTTAACGGAAGAAAAACAGCTCAATGGTATAAAAACAGTTATTTCCCATCCCCAAGCTCTGGCCCAATGCAGAAAGTGGCTCAAAAAAAATTTGCCTCATGCCAAAATTATTTCTGCTTCCAGCACCACATCCGATATTAAGCCTGGAAAAAAAGGTTATGCTTATATTTCATCCCAGGAAGCGGCCAAAACATATAATCTGCCAATTCTTAAAAATCAAATTGAAGACAACCCCACCAATATCACCCGTTTTTATATCATTGCCACAGAGCGGCTGGAATTTGACAATGTCCGAAAAAATCATTCTTTGCTTTTTTTAACTGTGCATAATCGGGTGGGGATTCTGCGGGACATTCTCAATGTTTTTGCCAAACATAGTCTTAATTTAACCAAGCTTGAGTCACGGCCAAGTCATAGTAAAACCTGGGACTACCATTTTTTTGTGGAAGTGAAGTCTGCCATAAACGACAGATCGCTTAAAAACGCCCTGGCCGCACTTGCCAGCTATTGCCCGATTATTCGAATTTTGGGACAAACATAGTATACTAAATATATGCTTGATAAATACAGAAAGGAAATTGACCAGATAGATAAAAAAATTTTGGCACTTTTGGGGCAGCGCGTTGCTCTTTTCAAAAAAATCGGGCGGCTAAAAAGACAGCAGAAGCTGCCCATAAAAGATAAGGAAAGGGAAGCGGAAAAAGTTGCTAAATTAGCAAAACAGGCAGAGAAAGTTGGCATAGACATATTATTTATCAATGACATCTGGAAACGTATCTTTCAGGAGTCATACAAAATAGAGGAGAAAGCGTGAGAGAACAATTTTTGCAGGTCAAAAACGAGGCTTTATCGCTAATTATTGATGCTGATGAAAGAAAAGAGCTGGAGGAAATAAAAATCCAGTTTTTGGGCAAAAAGGGTAAATTTACCGTTCTTCTTAAAACCATCAGTAAACTTCCCCTAAACGTACGGCCGCAATTGGGAGTTTTGGCCAATGAAGTAAAAACTACTATTGAAGAAGCTTTTGCCAGACGCGCCCTTGAACTTTCCCGGGGTGCCGAAGAAGGTGATGGCGCCTGGTTTGATGTGACTCTGCCCGGCAAAAAGCCAAAGCTGGGACATCTTCATCCCCAAACGCTGGTGCTTGATGAGATTATTGATATTTTCAAAAGCTTGGGCTATCAAATAGCCGACGGACCGGAAATTGAATCTGATCATTACAATTTTGAAATGCTTAATTTCCCTAAAGATCACCCTGCCCGCGATACCCAACAAACACTTAATCTCAAGAATCTTCCTGATAAAGAAGGACAACCGCTGATTTTGCGAACCCATGGTTCAAACATGCAAGGACGAATTATGGAAAAAGTTATACCGCCATGCAGAGTTATTTATCCAGGCAAGGTTTATCGCTACGAACAGACAGATGCCTCTCACGGATTTGAGTTCTGGCAAGTTGAAGGATTGGCTCTTGATAAAAATATTACTCTCACCGATCTTTTCGGAACATTTGAGTATGTCCTTAAACAATTTTTTGGACAGCATACCCAGGTTAGATTTGCAGCTCATAATTTTCCTTTTACAGAACCTAGTACCGAAGTATACGTTACTTGCGCCGTATGCAGAGGTAAGGGCTGTAGCTTTTGCAAAAAAAGCGGATGGGTGGAGATTGCCGGAGCCGGGATGATTCATCCCAATGTTTTAAAAGCTGCTGGTATTGATAGTAAGATTTGGCAGGGGTTTGCCTTTGGCTTTGGTATGTCAAGAATGGTAACGCTTAAATATCAGATGGATGATTTGCGTCTGTTAACCAATCCGGATCTTAGAATTCTGGAGCAGTTTTAATATGTTATTACCACTTTCTTGGCTTAAAGAATATGTACCGGTAAAGTTACCCCTTGACAAGTTTTGCTTGCGGCTAAGCGAGGTGGGCGTGGGTATAGAGGCCATTCATAAAAAAGAAGATGATACCATTTTGGAGTTGGAAATTACCCCCAATAGACCCGACCTGCTTTCCATTGTTGGGGTAGCCCGGGAAGTGGCCGCCATGCAGTCGGCAAATCAAACTGTTTCCATCAAAATGCCTAAAATTACGCCCCTTGCAAAACGTAAGAAAGAATTACCGCTTATTATCAAAAATAATTTTTCACTCTCTTCTCGTATTTCGGCAATTGTTATTGATAATATAACTATTAAGCAGTCGCCGATGTGGCTTTCCGATAGACTGATTAAGCTTGAGTCACGACCAATCAACAATATTGTGGATATTACCAATTACGTCATGTTTGAGCTGGGTAATCCCATTCATGCCTTTGATTATGACAAAATACGCGGCCATACCATGATAATTCACGAGTCCTTGGGCGGGGAGAAATTTACCACTGTTGACGGCCTTTCTTATTTCCTTCCCAAAAATGCCATTGTGATATCGGACAAGGAAAGAATTATTGACTTGGCCGGTATTAAAGGCGGCCAAAATAGCGGTATAACGGAGGAAACAAAAAGAATAGTTTTAACTGTGGCAGTTGACAATCCGCTACATATCCGGCGGGCATCAGCAGTCCTTAAACTAATCTCTGAAGCTTCTAAAATTTTTGAAAGGGGAGTGGACAAAGGAGCCACGGTTGCGGTACTTACCCGCACGGCAAATTTGGTAACTAAACTGGCAGGCGGCAAGATAGCAAGCGAGATATTTGATCTAAAAAAAGAAAAGTTTACCCCATGGGAACTCTCCTTCTCTCTTGATAAACTTGGTAAAATGCTTGGCGTTGATATCAATACCAAAAAAGTGATAAAAATTTTAACCGCTCTTAATCTTTCCCCCAAAAAAAACGGCAAAATAATTAAGACCATTATTCCCACATATCGCAACGATCTTCATATTGAAGAGGATCTTATCGAAGAGGTAGCGCGAATGTATGGTTATAACAAGTTTCTCAAAACTCTGCCCAAAGGGGAAACACCGACAACTCCCATTCCCTATCAAAAAAATACTAAAGTTGAAACCAGCATTAAACAACTTATGCGCCTGCTTGGTTTTTCTCAGGTAAATACCTATAGCCTGGTAAGCAGGGAGGACTTGGCCCTGGTTGGTGAAAATCCGCAAAAAGCTATTGAGGTAGCAAACCCGGTTAGCAAGGAATTTGCCTTCTTGCGGCCTTCGCTGCTGATTAATTTGCTAAAAGCAATTTCTGCCAATAAAAAGTTTTTTGAAAACATAGCGCTTTTTGAGCTGGGCAGGCTATATCAACGAGATAACAAAAACTATTCGGAGATAAATTCTCTGTCAGCAGTACTTTTTCCTGCCGATTACTTTGCCATAAAAGGTATTGTGGAAGCCCTGTTTGAAGCGTTAAACCTTTCTGTTAGTTTTCTTCCCACCAGCGCTTCCTTTTTATATCATAAAACGAAAACAGCCGGCATTTTTGTGGGAAAAGAAAAAGTCGGTGTGGTAGGGGAGACAAATTCGCAAATATTAAGAACTCTTAATCTTAAAAACTCTATTGGTTGTTTTGAGCTTGATTTTGACAAATTACAGATACTTATTCCAAAAACA
>JACOYD010000051.1 GCA_016182055.1 Candidatus Microgenomates bacterium
ATTAATCTCCGGACTTTCCGATGATACCTCTTCTGATAAAACTTCGCCCAGCGCCAGCGTTTCTGCTTTTGCTATGGTCGGAGTTGATGCGGTTGATGTCGGCGTGAGGGTTAGTTTTGGAGTGGGCGTGGAGGTCGGACTCTTAGCGGGAGTAGGTGTTTTAATAGGAGTCGGGGTTGTCGGAACAGGAGTATTTGTGGGTGGGACAGGAGTAGGAGTTGCAGGGACAGGCGTTGCCGTTGGAGACGACTCTGTTATTGTAATTGTAGTTTCGCCATCTGGACTAATATTACTACTACTACCAACTTTTCTAAATCGCACGAATAACTGATTTGTGCCTAAATCAGCTGTGCTTTTTGCTCGTCCTGTAAGTGTACCGCTTAATCCGCCACTACCATCACTAGTAAATGTGGGGAAACTTGTCCATGAAGCAGTATCACCAAGCCAATTATCACCATTTTTTGTTTCACCTTTTGTATATGTATTATTAGTCCCAAGCCGAATTTTTCCGTAGTATTGGGTGCCTGCTTCTAAATCAGTTACCGCAAAAGAAACATTGAATTCTTCGCTAATGGCGGCGGACGAGGGGGAATTAGTGATTGTGACGGTGGCTGCATAAACTGGGGCTTTGAGAAAAAAGAAATAAAATAATACGAGGATAACTGTTAATGTATAATATACTAACTTATGATACATTACTTAATTTAGTTAATGTGAAGATAATAAGTTTGTATTCCATCTGCTTGATCAACTCTGGCAAATTTGAGAGTTCCTTGGCAAATTTGAGAGTTCCTCCGCCGCAGGCAATTGAACCTCGATAAAGAGTGCCGTCTTTGACAGCTTTAACAGGAGCCGAAATACTCACCGGTAAATCTTTGGGAAATATATCAATACCGGTATGCGGCCCGCCGCCATACCAGCCAATTCGCGCCCAGTAGGTCATGCCGTATTCCTGATTAATTCTAACCGGTTCATCAACTGGCCATGGCCAACTGCCTCCCGGACTAAAGGCTACCACTCCCGACTCAAAAATCAGCGACACACCTTTAAGATAATCGGCCGGATTTTGATGTTGCCCATCTTTTACCACCTCAAAATGCAAATGGTTGCCGGAAGAACAGGCCGAAGGACCGGCAATCGTGGAGCTGATATAAGCTCCTTCTTTAATCGGACCAACTTGAGCTACTGTTCCGCCACCTGCCAAAATTCTTAAGATGGCCGACTGTTCAGCCCGTGCTTTCGCCAACAAATCCTGGTAGCGCTTTTCATCATTTTTGGTTACCTCGAGTAGTACTTCCTTGTCCTTTTTCTGCTGGGCCAGATCCTGACTTAATTTCTCAAGCTGATTTTTCAGTTTTTCCTGTTCATCCTGTTTTAGCTGAAACACATCTTTTTGATTGTTATAATTGCGCTTTGTCTGCTCCATCTCAAAAAGAAGCTTTCTATCGTGTTCCTGGGCCACCTGAATGTACTTGGCGCGGCTTATGTAATCGGCAAAACCATTGGAAGCAAAAACAAGCTGTACCGCATTAACATTGCCAACTTTATAAGAAACAATAATTCTATTGAGTAAAATCTCGGAAACTTCTTTGAGGCGCTTCTCCAATATATCAACTTTCCCCCCCAGCAAAGTAATATCATCCTCAAGTTTGGCAATCAACTGCTCTGTTGATTCAATTCGAAGTTCGGTCAGCTTAATTTGATTGTTCATTAGGGTAATCTGAAGAGCCAGTGTTTTTCCCTGCTTATTTAACTCCGCTACTTTGTTTTCCAGCTCTTTAATTTCCGCCTGTTTTTTATCCAACTGCTCCTGGACACTTTGGGCAAAGGTTATTTGAAAAGCAGAAACTAAAAATATGGCAGTGGCGAAAATTAAAAACAATAATTTGAGGAAACGCATGAGCTAAGCTTTAATATAACGATTAACTGCAATATATCCGCCGATGAAGCTGGCGAGAATGCCAAGTAAAATCCCGCTTCCCACTACGATAAGATAAACGACAACTGGAATAGGCAGAGTTAAAACTCCCAGAAAGATGTCCTGATAAAACGAGGCTACCAAAGGCGTCACAAAAAAAGACACAATTCCGGAAAAGGTGGCCGAGAAAACTCCGTAAAAAATTCCTTCCAAAAGAAACGGCCAGAAAATTTTCCACCTGCCCGCTCCCAACAGCCGCATTGTTTCAATTTCGTCTTTATGTACAAAAACGCGAAGACTGATAATAAAAAGAGTGGTAAAAACAAGACTGACAAAAAGCAATATGGCCAAAGCGGTAGTGATAACACGCGTTCCTTCAATAAATTTGGCCAGCTTATCAACCACATCGCGGGCAAAAACTACATCTTCCACAATAGAGGACTGCTTCATAATTTCTGCCAGCTCGGGCAAATCTCCCACTTTGAGGGCCGAAACTTCCAGCGAGGCCGGCAAAATTTCCGCGGTGACCAGCTCCAAAAGCAGTTTGTCGTTTTTATTTTGCTCGCGATAAATATTAAGGGCTTCATCCTTGGACACAAACTTAAATGAGGCGGCCTTACCGCTTGCTTCCAGCTGCTGTTTTAAGGCATCGATATTTTCCTGCTTTGCCTCATCTCTGAAAAACGCTGTGACTTGAGGAAGCGACTCCAGATGAGAAAGTAAAAGTGTGGAGCCTAAGAAAATCAAAGCAAACATCATTACCACCAAAAAAGTGGAGGTCATGGTAATAATGGCGGCCGCTGCCTGATAGGGCGAACGGCGAATATGACGCCAGGTAGCGTTAAATGCGCTTTTCATCTTTGGTAATCTTTCCTTTGTCTAATACTATTTTTCTTTTTTTAAGCGCAGCCACAATTTCCATGTTATGTGTGGCCATCACTACAGTTGTTCCCCGCTCGTTTATTTCGGAGAGTAATTTCATGATACCCCATGAGGTGCCAATATCCAAATTGCCTGTCGGCTCATCTGCCAAAAGTATTTGCGGGTCTGCCGCAATTGCCCGGGCGATAGTTACTCTCTGCAGTTCTCCGCCTGAAAGCTCCCGCGGAAATCGCACTCCCAGACCGCTTAAACCAACCAGGAAAAGGAGTTCATCCACCCGTCTCTTTATTTCCGAAGGTGTTTTTCCTATTATTTCAAGAGGGAGAGCGATATTTTCAAAAATAGTTCTATCCAAAAGCAGTTTTAGGTCTTGAAAAACCACCCCTATTTTTTTTCGCAGATGGGGAATTTTATGAGAAGGAAGTTTAGCTACATCTAAATCGCCAACGAAAATTTTACCCTTGGTTGGTAACAGATCTCGAATTAAGAGCCGAAAAAATGTCGTTTTTCCCGCCCCTGTGGGGCCTGTCAGAAAAACAAATTCTTTATCATTTATTTCGAGGTCAACATTATCAAGGGCAGGAGTACTACCAAACTTTTTGACAACCTTGTCAAATTTAATCATGCTCTTTTTGGTTTACTCTATTATCTCAACTCTGCCTACATCCATCAGCCAGCCCGCTTTTTGAGCTTTATAGGTCTGTCCCCAAACTTTGACTTTTCGGCTAATCAGTTGATCCAGATTGATGGTTGATGAGGTTAAGTAAACTGTTTGACTTTCTCCTCCTTCACGGATTAGCTTATGGCTTCCCTCTCCGTCTACCCCTCCTTTTTCCAAAGTTCCCTCGGCGCTATCCTTAAAGGACTTTTCATCGGAAGATCCATAAACCTGGCCCTTTTGCGCTCCATCTTTTACTTCCTGTAAAATTTTCTTTTGCCCAGCCGGCGATACTGCCCCTTTACCGCTAACCAGATAGCCCGTACCAATACCTAAAAGCACTATTGCCGCGGCCGCAATTAAAAGATTTTTTTGACTAAACGATGTTTTTGTGTCTGCCGGCGTCTGCACTTCTTCCATAGCATCCTCCATTGTATCAGTTATTTACCCATCTATCAAGCAAGAGCTATGTGGTCCTCAACTGCGCTTCGATGAAGCCGTCAATATTACCATCAAGAACGCCCTGGGTGTCGCTGGTTTCAAAACCGCTGCGCAGGTCTTTCACCATGTGATAGGGGTGAAGAACATAGGAACGGATTTGGTTGCCCCAGCCGGGAGTTTTATACTCACCGCGCAGCTCTACCTCTTCTTGCCGGCGTTTATCCTCCGCCAACTGCCATAATTTTGCCCGCAAAATTTTAAGAGCGTATTCTCTATTTTGATTTTGGTAGCGCTCTGTTTGGCAGGTAACAATAGTGCCGGTGGGCTTGTGCTTAAGTCTGACTGCCGAGGAAACCTTTTGCACATTTTGTCCTCCATGAGATGAAGCCCGATAAAATTCCCACTCCAAATCATCTTCTTTTATTTCCACAGTTTGGGTATCGCTAATTTCCGGCAAAACCAACACTTGCGCAAAAGAGGTCTGGCGAAGATGATCTGCATTAAAGGGCGACTGGCGAACCAACCGGTGCACTCCCGCTTCGTTTTTAAGATATCCATAGGCATATTGCCCCGAAACAGTAAAAATAACGCTTTTTATCCCCGCCTCATCCCCCATGCTTTGATCAATAACTTCTATCTTCCAACCTCTTTTCTCACAAAAACGGCTGTACATCCGAAAAAGCATTTCTGCCCAATCCATGGCCTCAACGCCTCCCTGTCCGGCATGAATGGAAAAAATGGCATTGTTTTGATCGTATGATCCCGAAAGATAAAGAAGCACTTCCAGCTTTTGCAAAAGTTCACTTGCCTCCCGCTCATTACCCTTATCGATTAGAAGCTTAATAGTTTCGATTTCTTCCAATTCTTTTTGGATAGCTGACAGTTCCTTCATTTTTGCCGCCGCAGACTGATGGTTCTGCCAAAAGGAAGGTGAACTGCTTTCTTTTTCCAGCTCTGCCGCCCGCTTTTTTTTAGCTTCAATATTTATCTTTGACAATAAAACTGAGAATCGCTCTTTTAACTCATCCATAAGGTATATTATACTACTTTACACTTTGAAGAATTGCCAAAAGAGGCCAATGGTGGCGGCCAGCATAGCAAAAAAAGCCAGAAATCCAAAAAAATTATCAAACCAGCCGTTGGTAAACTTGCCCATTACTTTTTTTCTGTTGCAAAGTATCAGAATAAGAAATAACAGAAAGGGGGTTAAAATTCCGGCTAAAACCTGTGAATAAAAGAGAGCCTTAATTGGATCAATACCCACCGCTGTAATCAAAACCCCTATTATAATAGAGAAGCCAATCACCGTATAAAATCCTCTGGCTTTGCTAATTTTATCGGACAGACTGTCACGCCAGCCAAAAGTTTCGGCCACGGCATAAGCGGTAGTGGTAACCAAAACCGGCACTGCTAAAAACCCTGCTCCCAAAAGACCAATGGCAAAAACAAATTTGGCAAACTGTCCTGCCAACGGTTCAAGGGCTTGGGCCGCTTGGACTCCGTCTCGTATATCGGTAACACCGTGTGAATAAAGCACTGTTCCTGCGGCAATCATGATGAAGATAGAAATAACGTTTGATGCGATAAAACCGGGAGCAACTATTTTATCTTCTATTTTTGCCCTGGCCAGCAGTCTTCTTCTTGGCTCTTTTAACTCAATTTCTTCGCTGCTTTGCCAAAAGAAAAGATAGGGAGTAATGGTGGTTCCCAAAAGAGCCAGACTGGCGGCAAAAAAACCATAAGTGGGAATAATTGTCGGTATGACTGTTTGTTTAAGTACCAAGAGCCAGTTTGGTTTAGCTAAAAATGCGGCCAGAATATAAGAAAAGGACAACAAGACCAGCCACAGCAGGTATTTTTGAATAACCCTAAAATTGGCGAAAAAAATTATTATCCAGATAATTATGGCAATGGCTAAAACATAAAATATTGAAGAAAAACCGCTCAAAAGAGCTATTGCTGCAGACATTCCTGCTAAATCCGCCCCAACCGTAATAATATTCACTAAAGCTAAAATAACAATGGCCATCAATACTACCGGTTTGGGGAAATATTCATTAATTATGGCCGACAAACCTTTTTTTGTCACATCCGAGAGTCTGGCACACATCGCTTCCACCGCAATTAACATAGGAGTAGCTATTACCATCAGCCAATTTAGACCGTAGCCAAACTGGGCCCCGGCAATTGAGTATGTGGAAATGCCCGACGGGTCGTTATCTGCCGCTCCTGTAATAATACCGGGAACTGACTTTTTAAATAAAGCTTTTATCTTCATTCACAAAACCTCTTTTTAGCTTCTTCACACAAATTTCCCCTGATATCAAATATTTTAGAACTCTCTGTAGCTTTATTCTTAAGCTCGTCTAAATCGCTTAAGATTTTTTTGACCGGCTCCTGTTCTTTGATATCCTCCGGTTTAAGATTAGTGATGTCGCCTTTTATTTCTTCTATTTTATTTTGTATCTCCTGCTTTTGCTCTTCAACTTCCGTCCTGACATCTTTGCTGCCTTCCACCTGACCTGCTTTGCCAACAGCATCCTGGTTTGTTATCAATTTTTGGTTCAGAAATTTCGGCAGATTATTTTTCGCCCAAAGACTTGCTGCTCCTGCCAAAACAACAAAAATCAATATTGCAATAATTAACCGCCTCTTATTAATTTTATAGGTAATTGTTTCTTCCGTCTTGGTCATAAGCTATTACGAAATGAGGTTTTTTATTTTTTTGACAATATGTTTAGCGCTAATGCCTGCCGCATCAAGCAGCTCTTGCGAAGTACCGGAGCGGGAAATTTCCCCAACTGCCAATTTAATTACGCGAATATTTTGGCCAGCCACTGCGTTTAACACCATATCGCCCAGCCCTCCATGAAAATAATGATCCTCCACCACAATTACTGTTTTTGTCCGGCTGCCTTTGGCTTTCCTTATAATAGTATCCTCATCAATAGGTTTAACGCTGTAGGCATCAATAACGCTAATTGCCAGTCCATCTTTTTCCAGAGTTTGATGGGCTAAAAGCGCTTCGTGCACTGTAATTCCCGCGGCCACCACCACTGCGATATCTTTTTCACTTTCCCGCAAAATTTTAGATCCGCCAATGGCAAACTCTTCTGCTTCATCATATAAAACAGGAGTTTTGGGACGCAGTGTCCGAAGGTAGGCAATGCTTGGATAATTTGCAATGTAGGGCAGCAGCTTGGCGGTGGATGTGCCATCTGCCGGATGTAAAATTATACTTTGGGGAATTGCTCCAAACAGCGCTATATCTTCAAGGCCCATTTGAGAAGGGCCATCCTCGCCAATGGAAACTCCCGCGTGAGAACCGACAAACTTGATATTGGCCCGGGAAATAGCCGCCATTCTGATTTGATCAAAGGTGCGGGTTAAAAAGGCGGCAAAAGTGGACACAAAAGGAATTTTGCCCATAACGGAAAGACCCACTGCCACCCCCACCATATTCTGCTCGGCAATGAAACATTCAATAAATCGCTCCGGATGGGCCTTTTTGAAATCCTGTGAGTAGGTGGAGTTTTTGGTATCGCCATCTAAAGAATAAATTAACTCATTGCCTTCTCCAAGCTCTGCTAATACCTGTCCATAGACTTCACGAGTGGCAATTTGCTCGCCAATTTTAAAATTCACCTCGGGGGAGCCGTCAAGCGTCACCCCCGAGGTGGCCGAATGGACTCCTCGGGGGTGGATATTCTTTAAATCAAACCTCAAACTGTCATCAACTTTTCCCAATTCCTCAAGCGCCTTTTCCAGTTCCTCTTTTTTAAGCGTTTTTCCATGCGAACCATCTTTATCTTCCAAAAAAGAAACTCCTTTACCCTTAACTGTTTTGGCAATAATGACAAAAGGCTTTGGTGAAGCTTGGGCTTTGGCATAAGCAT
>JACOYD010000052.1 GCA_016182055.1 Candidatus Microgenomates bacterium
TTACGATCCGGACAAACCGAGAAATTTGGCCAAAAGCGTGACGGTAAAATAGGAGAAATTATGATAGAGAAGAGAGAATATCATAGAGTTGGATTACATTTACATACGCTCCAAAGTGACGGTCTGCATCATGTAAATGAAATGCTTCGGCAAGCGGGCGAGGCAGGATTGCATCTTGTTGTAGTAACCGATCACGATGAAGTATTTAGAGGACTTGAGAAACAAATACGAACAGGAACAACACTTCTTCCGGGAATCGAAATTACTACGGCTCAAGGTCATGTAGTTGGAACTTTTCCAGATATAGTGCCAGAAGAAATACCAATGGGGCGTTCTCTTTCTGAAACAGTTGACATGGTTCGTAGTTATGGGGGATTAGTAGGAATTCCTCATGTTGGAGTTGGTCCTTCTATAGCTTCTGTTACACCAAATACCGTAAGAAGACTTTATGAATCTGGAAGATACGTTGATATGATCGAGGTGTTACATCCAGCATTCAGAGAGCGCCATAGACAAACCGCAGATAAATTAGCAGAAGAGCTTTGTATTGCACCGGTTGGGGTTGATGATGATCATGAAGGGAACGTTGGAAGAAGAATTGTTACTCTTGTACCAAGAAGCACAGGCAATCCGCAGCTTGATTTACAAACTGCATTAAGAGATAGAACTACTGTTGCGGTTCGGTCAGATTTACCTCTTATCTATCCACCGCGGTCTGTACCTCAACATGTAGGCGCCTTATTTGTTGGTTTTCCTAAAAAAGTTGCAAATGGTTCTGCATTTCTTTCAACATGGACAGGTCTTGGTCGCGAAGAACTAGTTAGAAGGTTAGGTGATTTGCATGGCGGGAAGTAAAGATTTTTTAGATCGCGAAGTGAGCGCAAAAATCACAATTATTTATGGATAAAAATAGAGATTTTTATGAGGTGTTGGGGGTGGTAAAGACAGCAAGCGCTGATGAGATTAAGCGGGCTTATCGAAAACTGGCCTTGCAATACCATCCGGACAAAAATAAAAGCAAAGAGGCGCATGAAAAATTTAAAGAAGTCAATGCCGCCTATGAAGTTTTGTCCGATCCGCAAAAAAAAACCCAATACGATCAGTTTGGACATGCCGCCTTCGAACAGGGAGCGGGACAGGGGCCGTTTGGAGGTGGATTTGGGGGATTTGGGGAAGGTCAGCAGAGAACTGGACGATACGGACCTTTTACCTATACTTATACCACTTCCGGTGGAGGTCCTGAAGTTGACTTCGGCGGGTTTTCCGACCCCTTTGAAATTTTTGAGCAGTTTTTTGGCGGCTCTTCACCATTCGGCCGAGCTCAAAGACGATCTACATACTCTTTAACAATTGATTTTATGGAGGCGGTGCATGGCGCCGCCAAAAGAGTGGAGATTGACGGCAAAAGCCAAACCATTAAAATTCCGGCCGGAGTTGATGACGGACAGAGAGTGAGGTTTGGAGATTATGATGTAGTTATTAATGTTTCCCCCGACCCTCGTTTTAGGCGGGAAGGATATGATGTTGTTTCGGAAAAAGAAATTTCTATTGCCCAAGCGGTCTTGGGAAACGTAGTAGCAGTGAAAACAGTTGAAGATGAAGTAAAATTGCGAGTCCCGGCCGGCACTCAACCGGATACCGTCATTCGCCTGCGAGGAAAAGGGATACCGCATATTAGGGGTTCGGGCCGGGGCGATCATTACGTCCGCCTGAAAATCACCATCCCCAAACACCTATCGGCCCGCCAAAAAGAGCTGCTGGAAGAGTTCGAACTGGAAGGAAAAAAGAAAAAGGGTTGGTTTTGAAAGGCGTAATTCAGAAATGTTAGTGCAAAGATTTGCAAATCGTAGTATACTGTTTTATAGAATACCATATTTTTAAAGAAAGGAGGAGTTTATGACAGGTAAAATTAAAGCATTAAGAGCCGGATATGGCTTCATTACTCCGGATGAGGGAGACAAGGATGTCTTTTTCCATTCAACCTCTCTTGAAGGTGTTACCTTTGATGGTTTACAAGAAGGTCAGGCAGTCACCTTTGAAGTAACGCAGGGTGATAAGGGTCCTAAAGCCGAACACGTTAAATTAGCAGCGTAAAATTTTGGATGTAGTTGCAAATTTTGGTCAAACCACCTACACTAAATAAGTGGGGTTCTACCTTGGTTTACCTTTGGTCTTTTTGAAATTCTGGTACCTGGAGGCGCCTTGGGCGCTGGTCAAGTTTTTTCTGTCGTTAAATCAAACATTTCTTCACTTTTTCTCTCTTGGGCTTTTCCTTAAAACTTTCTTTAAACCCTGGAAAAATGAATATAGGGAAGGCTTAGTGGGATTCTCCATTGGCATGGGCATGTTTATCAAAACGATCGCCATCATCGCCGACATTGTTTTATTGTTGATATTGATTTTACTGGAAATTGGTTTGATTAGTTTTTGGCTGTTGTGGCCGGTGATTGCTATAACATGGACACTATCTTGATGTTTCAATTTGCCAAGCTGTACAACTTTTACCGTCATCCGGCTGTAGTGACACTGCAGGTAGTTATTTTGCTTTTGGTGGGCGGTTCACTTTTCTATGCTGTTTTTCAGGGAACATCACTGCTTTTTTCCCTGGGATTAACTCTTCTTTTTCTGATGGTGGAAGTTTTTATGAGAGTGAAAGTGGCCAGTCTTCGTCCTGCCAAAGAGGCAAAAGAAGCCGGTGATAAGGAAATTTATCAAACCTTTACCCTTCACGCCGCCGCTTCTCTTCTTAAAGCCGGTGATGCCAGCGCTTTTGTTAATGATTTGATAAACGCCAAAGAAGTGCAGTTTGTACTTAAAAGAGCCCAAATTGCCAAAAAAGAAATTAAAAGTACTGCTGTTGACGGCGAAAAACTGGCAGTTTTGGCCTTTAGCATCGCCCGGGAGGAGGAAAAAGCCTATGTGACTTTGCTTGATATTTTTGCCGCCTATCTTTTACTAACAGAGAGCAAAACAAAACTTTTACTGGAAAAAGAACTGGTGAAGGAAGATTTGCTGACGCTCTCTGCCTTTGCCCAAACTGTTTTTCCCAAAGAGCTGGTTATTTCTTTGCCTAAGCTTCATCCGCAGGGCCCGGGAATTGGAGAGGGGTTGGTATCCGGCTGGACGCTGCAAACGCAAAAATATACTCTTGATTTTACCAAAAAGACCTTACTTTCTTCGCCTATTTCAGTGGGCCGGGAGAAAGAATTATCCGCCGTTATGGAAATTCTGTCAAAAAGCAAGCAAAGCAATGTGTTGCTGGTGGGTGAGCCGGGAGTGGGCAAGAAAGAAATTGTGGCCGCTTTTGCCAAGGCCTCGTTTGTTGGAAACACGTCAAAAGAATTGCGTTATCAGCGGGTGCTGGAACTTCTTTCCGGCACCCTGGTGGCAGGAGCGGGAAGTAGCGGGGAACTGGAACAAAGATTATCAGATATTTTAACGGAAGTCACTCATGCCGGTGATGTGATTCTGTTTATTCCCGAACTGCAGAATATCGCCGGAGCAGGCAGCGACAGTTTGGATGTGACCGGCGTTTTACTGCCCCATCTTTTGGAAGACAAACTGCGCATTATTGCCACAATTACCCCGGAAAATCACCAAGCTTTTTTTGAGAGAAAAGCTTCTTTTACAGACGCTTTTGAAAAAATTCTGGTGGAAGAACCCTCTCTAGAGGAAGCAGTGCCGATGCTGTTGGACGCCAGTCTGCTTTTGGAAGAAACACACAGAATTATTTTTACCTATAAAGCGGTGGTTGAGACAGGGCAGTTGAGCCATAAATATCTTCAGGACAAATTTTTGCCGGGCAGCGCCATTGCCCTTTTGGATGAAGCGGGGGCCAAAGTGCGGCTGTTGAAAAAGAAGGTTGTTGAAGAAGCAGATATAGTTGGTATTATTGAGGAAAAAACAGAGGTTAAAGTGGCCTTGCCCAAAAACCAGGAGAAAGAACTGCTTTTGCATCTGGAAGACGTTATTCATAAAAGAATGGTTGATCAGGACGAGGCGGTTAAAACCGTATCGGAAGCTCTGCGCCGGTTGCGTTCAGGTCTGGCCTTTGAGGGCAGGCCAAGCGGGGTATTTTTATTTTTAGGCCCAACCGGTGTGGGCAAAACAGAACTGGCCAAAGCGCTATCTGAAATTTACTTTAATAGTGAAGAAAATATGATTCGTTTTGACATGAGCGAATATCAGGAATCTTCTTCCACCAGCAGGCTGATTTCAGAATTGACGGAAAAAGTCCGCACCAAACCGTTTTCCTTAATACTGCTTGATGAGTTTGAAAAAGCCTACCCCTCCATTCTTGATATTTTTTTAAGCATTTTTGAAGACGGCAGACTGACAGATTTATCCGGCAGGACCGTTTCTTTTGTAAGCACCATCATTATTGCTACTTCCAACGCGGGCGGGGAGGAGATTAGGGAAGCGGTGGGGCAAGGCGTGGCTCTTGAGGCGCTTAAGAGTTCTTTAGTCAATGAGCTTTTGCAAAACGGAGTATTTAAGCCGGAACTTATCAATCGTTTTGATGCGGTGGTGTTATTTAAGCCTTTAGGGGAAAAAGAAATTGAGCAGGTAACCGCCTTACTGCTTGCCAAGGTGGCAGAGCTTTTGAAAAATAAAGATATTAGCTTTAGTTTTGATGATAAGGCTGTTTCTAAAATTGCCAGAGAGGGATTTGATCAAACCATGGGAGCCCGCCCCTTGCGCCGTTTTATTCAGGATCATGTGGAAGACATGCTGTCGCAAAAATTGCTTCGTGATGAGATAAAACGGGGCGATACCGCAGTTCTCTCCACCGATAATGCAGATAACCTCACCCTAAATATAAAAAAATGACTAACACTTTTTTTGATTTTGGTTTACGATCCCGATGTAAATTATGGCTATATTTGCTATTAATATTTTCTGTGTTCAATTGGATTGTATTAGAAGCCTTTTGGGGAACTGCCTTGGAACTTTTTTTACCTTATGCTAGCTTTTTTATAGGTATATATTGCTTAATTATATTTTTTACCATTCATAAAATCCCCCAAACATTAATAGCAATAGGGAAAACAGCTAGCTTTTCCATGGCAGCCATAAGTTTATTCTACGGAGTAATTTGGATAGGGTGGTTATTACTTAAAGAAGGACTTAGCGCTTTTGTTGTGCACGATATCGGTGCCATCTTTTTTGTCCTGGTCATCTTCTTTTCCAGACTTGCCCCCGCCTTTTTCTGGTATGAAGTTGGTAAGTATTTTAGAAATGAAAGTTAATACACGCATGGTTGTTTATTACACCTGTCCTTCTGGAAATTAGCCGCAAAAAAGTCCTAAAATATGCCCATTTAACATATTGCAAAATATATGCTATTATGGTAATATATTTATGAATACATCTTTTGAGTGGGACGAGAATAAGAATAGGGATAATTTAGAAAAACACGGAGTAAATTTTGAAACAGCTCAATATGCATTTATTGATTCAAAGCGTGTAATTGCTAAGGATTTAACTCATGGCAAGGAGGAAAAAAGATATTATTGTTTCGGAAAAGTGAAAGGAGGTGTACTAACTGTCCGTTTTACTTACAGAAATAACCGTATCCGCATAATTGGAGCAGGTTATTGGAGAAAGGGAAAAAATATTTATGAAAAACAAAATAAAATACAGTAATGAATCAATCGAGGCGAGGGTGGTAAGTGACTTTTTGCCTTCTCCTGAAAATTTAATTTTAAGGGAGAAAAAGAAAAGAGTTACTTTAACTCTGACCCAGCAAAGTTTAGACTTTTTTAAGGGAACAGCCAGAAAACATAAAGCATCTTATCAGGCCATGATTAGAAGACTGCTTGATTATTACGTGGTTAATCAAGGGGTTTGAATTAAACAAACCCCCCGGCCAAAAAAGAGGAGAAAAGAGGAGGTGTCAAGCTATCCCACCTCTTCGAGCCTGAGCCTCAGAGCCGAAGGCCTCCAGGTGGGCAATTTCAATAAAACTCCCATCTTTATAAAAATCATCATATTCACCGGAAAAAGGGGCTTCAGTTCCCTTATTTTCAATAATCTTCTCTTCTTGAGGGGTTAGTTTGTTATACGGCATTTAAGATGTAAATTTAATTAAGATTTTATCATTTTGTTTAATTTCTTTGTCCAAAAGATCAGGGGTTTCAAGGTCATTGAGGTAAAATTTTAAGGTTCCACCTTGCCCATTACAGAGGGTTTCACCATCTCCGGTTATTAAACAATCTCGAGTTAATTTCATGGGCAAAGTCTTAAAAAAATCATCCCAGGTAATGCCTGTTTTTTTAACATAAACTATTGACGGGTTATCTGCCTGAATATAGACTTGAGCAGACTGGTTGTGATATTTGGGATTAGTAAAACTTCTGGTGATTTTATCAGTAGTTATAGTAAAAGAAGCTGTGATGTTAATATTTTCATTTTTAATAGTGGGAGATGTGGGAAGTGCAGTTTGGGGAGCTTGAGATTTATCTTCATAAATTAATAATATCAGACTATGGTGAAGCCGGCGCGGCGAAAGTGTTCGTCAAAGGTGGATACCCATTTTAGTTCCAATCTCTTCATCAAGGCAAAAGAAACGCAGTCAGTGAAAGAAAGCTTACTCCAATCTTTTAAAAACCACTCCCATGCTCCTGCCTCATCCGCCACAGTCACCCTGATAATTTTAATCTCATAAACGTCAGTTAGACTTTTTCGAAAATCATCAACCACTTTTATACCCCGTCGTGAACGAAACAGGGTAAATGTTTCATCAAGCATATAATTAGAGGTAATAAGCTGTGCTCTCTGTTTTTTTAAAGTTTGCCAGATTTGAATTGCTTTTTGGTGAAATTGATCCTTTTCATCAACGAGTGCAAAAAACATGCTGGAGTCAACAAAAACCTGCTTTTGGCTACTGTCCATAGATTATTTTATCTTGTTCGGAAAGTTCCATTGGTTCATCTTTAATCTTGGCAAGTTCCGGTAAGTTCCAGATTGAGTAGGGCTTTTTAGGGGATTGTTTTTCCAAAGCTAACTCTGCTCTGACAGAGGCTTTTTTGATAATTGAGTTAATATACTCATTAATACTCATACCAAGTTCTGCCGCTTCAGCTTTTATCTGCAGCCAGTCCACCTCATCTACGCGTAAGTTAGTGACAACTTTGTGAAACATAATAGTATTAATTATACCATAGTATTTTTAGTATGTCAAGAGGCACTTGACCTAGAGGTAATACTTTGCTAAAATACTTATGAGGTTAAGGAGTTTGAGTGGTGGGAAGTTGCCCACCACATTTGGTAATTATGCCGGCAGTACAAAGAAGCGAATTTACACTAGCTTTAAATCAGGTGGCCGCAGAACGCGGCATTGATGCCAAGGTGGTTTTGGAAACGGTGCGGCAGGCCATTTTGGCGGCCTATCGCAAGGATCATCTGGGTATTGAAGTGACTGAATACGAGGTGGAGTTAAATTCTCAAAACGGCGAAGCTAAGATTTTACATCAGGGTCAGGACGTCACCCCTCCCGGTTTTGGCCGCATTGCCGCCCAGACTGCCAAGCAGGTTATTCTGCAGAAAATCCGGGAGGCGGAAAAAAGCGCCATTATCGGTGATTTTTCAGGCAGGTTGGGTACGATTGTCAACGGCATGGTGCTTCGTTTTGACGGTCCCAACATAATTGTTGATATCGGCCGGGCCGAAGGAGTGATGCCCCCCCAGGAACAAATCCCCACCGAACATTACAGGCTTAATCAGCGGCTGGCAGTGTATCTGTCTGAAATTAAAGAAGGATCCCGCGGTGATGAAATTATTGTTTCCCGCGCTCACAAAAATTTAGTGGCGGCTCTGCTTAAGCGCGAAGTTCCCGAAGTTTCTCAAGGGTCGGTGGTGGTTAAGGAAATTGCCCGAGAACCGGGCAATCGCTCCAAAGTGGCTGTTTTTTCCAAGCAGTCCGGTGTTGATCCGGTGGGAAGCTGCGTCGGGCAAAAGGGCGTGAGAATTCAGGCTGTTATAAATGAGCTGGGGGGAGTGGAAAAGATTGATGTAATTCAGTGGAGCGACGATATAGCCAGACTGATTGCTCAAGCCCTCTCCCCCGCCAAAGAACTTAATGTGATAGTAAACGAGGATAAAAAAGAAGCGGTGGTGACAGCTCCCGACGACCAGCTGTCATTGGCCATAGGCAGAGAGGGACAAAACGTCCGCCTGGCCTCAAAACTGACCGGTTATAAAATAGAAATTAGAGGTAAAGACGAACAAACAGAAATTGCTAAAAAGCCTAAAACTGCCGAAAAAACCGATGAAAAACCAGCAAAAAAAATTGTTCCCGCTTCGCCAAAGCTTAGCGAGGCGAGGAAAAAAGCTAAAGCCAAGAAAAAAGAAAAGAAAAAAGATGAAGCATGAGGAAGATATTAAAACACCGGTTGTTGCTATTTTAGGCCACGTTGATCACGGAAAAACCAGTCTGCTTGACGCCATTGCCAAAACCAATGTTGCCATTCGTGAACACGGCGGCATCACCCAAGGAATTGGCGCCTTCACGGTAGTTTCCAATAGTCATTCAATTACTTTCATCGATACGCCCGGGCATGAAGCATTTGCTAAAATGCGAAGCCGGGGTGCTAGCGCCGCTGACATTGCAGTTTTGGTGGTGGCGGCCGATGACGGCGTGATGCCTCAAACTAAAGAAAGCATTGCTCACATCAAACAGGCCAAAATTCCCCTGGCGGTGGCAGTCACCAAAATTGATTTGCCGGGGGCCAATATAGAAAAAGTTAAACAGCAATTGGTAAAAGAAGGTTTAACTCTGGAAGGAGCAGGCGGAGATATTCCGGTAGTTCCCGTTTCTTCAAAAACAGGAAAGGGATTGGCCAATTTGCTGGAAATGATTATTCTGCTTTCGCAAATGGCAAATATTAATAGTTCTAAAACAGCAGAATTTGAGGGAGTGATTATTGAGTCCAAACTTGATAGGAAAAAGGGGGCGCTGGCCACAGTTATCGTCAAAAACGGCACGCTTCATGTTGGTGAAGAAATTGTTGCAGAAGAAGTCTTAGGCAAAGTGCGGGCGCTTTTAAACGACAGGGGTGAAAATGTTAAAGAAGCTTCCTGCGGGCAGCCGGCGGAAATACTTGGTTTTGCCAGCGTTCCCCCGGTGGGAGCAAAAGTAATGGGAAAAGGGAAAAGCCCACAATTATCCCATCTTCCCCAAGTCAAGACCCAGCAGTCAGCTGAAGGACGCAGACTGGGAATAATTCTTAAAGCCGAAAATCAGGGGGTGCTGGAGGCGATTTCTGAAAGCCTGCCCCAAGACGATATTAATATCATTTTTTCTTCAACCGGCGATCCCACGCAGGCGGATATCCTGCTGGCCAAAAGTACCTCTGCCATTGTAGTCGGGTTTAACAGTGCTGTTTCTCAATCGGTTAGCAAGCTGGCCGAAACAGAAGGCGTTTTGGTAAAAACTTACCGGCTCATCTATGAGCTTATCAAGGAGCTTAAGGAGGCCGCTGAACTCTTCCAAGAAGGCAAAGCGCCGGAGATAGTTTCCGGAAAAGCTAAAATTTTAGCCATTTTCCCTTTTGATAAGAAAAAAGTGGCCGGCTGCAAAGTTTTGGAAGGAAGATTGAGCAAGGGTGACAAAGTAAAAGTCTTGCGGGGAGAAGATATTTTGGGCGAGGCGCGAATAGTGTCGATAAGAAAAGGAAAGGAAGAGGTTAATAAAGCAGAAACAGCGGCAGAATGCGGTATTCTTTTAAGTGCCCAACTTGACTTTGAGCCGGCGGATATGATACTATCGGTTCGTTAAATTTATGTTTAATCAAAATCTGGATCGGGTCAGTGAACTTCTGGAAGAAGCCAAACAGGCGGCAATTCTGGTGGGTGAAAATCCCGGTCTTGATGACATGGCGGCGGCTTGCGCCTTGTGTCTGGCTTTGGAGAAAGTAGGGAAAAAGGCAGTGGTGGTTTGTAAAACGCCTCCTTCAGTGGCTCTGGGTAATGTAGTGGGCATTGATAAAGTTAAGCAAACGCCAGCCAATTCCTCCGGCGGACTGATTATTTCTCTGCCTTACCAGCAGGGGGAAATCGAAAAAATTTCCTACGATATAGTCGGCGACAAGATTAAGCTGACGGTGGTGCCTGGAGAGCGGGGGTTGGGTTTTACCACAGACGACATCACTTTCCAAACGCCCAGCGAGACTGTGGATGTGGTTTTTAGCATAGGAATAAATTCGGAAAATGAAGTAATGGCGCTTTACCCCTCTTTGCAGGAAACACCTTTAGTTAATATTGACATGAATGCCCAAAATAGCGGTTTTGGCAGCGTGTCTTTGGTTGATTCAAGTTATTCCTCCAACTGCGAAATAGTTGCTAAAATCCTGATGCTTTTAACTCTGCCGGTGGATATAGACACGGCCCAAAATCTGGTGTCAGGCATTGTGGAGAAAACAGTTAACTTTCAAAGCGAAGCTACCTCACCCTTTGCTTTTGAGGCCACTGCTTTTCTGATGCAGAAGGGAGCCAGACGGGAAAGAAGGAAAAGTTTGGGAACAATAAAGAGCCGGTTTACTACAGAGGAAAAAGATAGTATAATAGAAGAAGATCGTACTTGGGCTAAAGTGATGAAAACGCCAAAGCCGGCAAAACTGCAGGAAAAAACAGCTCCCAAAGATTGGCTGGAGCCCAAGATTTACAAAGGCTCATCAGTGCCAATTAGCTGATAAACATCGTTTTATGCTAGATCCAAAAGATAAGAAAAAAATTATTGAACAGTTTCAAACAGTCAAAGGCGATACCGGTTCTCCCGAAGTACAAATTGCTCTTATTTCGGAACGTATCAAAAAGCTGGTTGACCACTTAAAAATGCACGATCATGATGTTCATTCCCGACGCGGACTTTTGTCTATGGTCAGTAAAAGAAGAAGACTGTTAAACTATGTGGCCAAAAAGGATGAAGAAAGGTATAAAGTTATCACACAGAAAATAGAACTTCCTAAGTGAATAACCCCATAAAGAATGAAGCATATTAAGAAATCAATAACAGTAAACGGCAAGACTTTTATTTTTGAAACAGGCAATGTTGCTTTTCAGGCATCTGCTGCTGTTTTAGGCAGGCTGGGCGATACCATGGTGCTGGCTACCGTAGTTGGCGGCGGCAAAAGGCCGGATCTTGACTATTTTCCTCTGACAGTGGAATACGTGGAACGGCTCTATGCCGGAGGAAGAATTAAAGGCAGCCGCTGGGTTAAACGCGAGGGCAGGCCTTCAGACGATGCCATTTTAACGGCCCGGTTGATTGATCGCTCCATTCGTCCTTTGTTTCCCAAAAACTTTACCAATGAGGTGCAGGTGGTGGTAACGGTTTTGTCGGTCGATGGCGAAAACGATCCTGATGTATTGGCTCTGTTGACAGTAAGTATTGCCCTGTCTATTTCTCCCATTCCCTGGAACGGTCCGTTGGGCGTGGTGCGGATAGGAAGGGTGCTGGCCGGTCGGGAAAACGGCGGAGGATTTCTGATTAATCCCACCACTCCGGAAAAAGAATTTTCCGATGTAGATTTAGTTGTGGCCAATACCAAAGATAAGACCATTATGATGGAAATGGGAGGGTTGCAGGTTCCCGAAGAGGTAATGCTGGCAGCAGTTAAGAGAGCCAAAGAGGAAACGGTAAAACTGGTTCTCTTTGTCAACGAATTTGCCAAAGAGGCAGGTTTGCCCAAAGCCGCCTATGAAAAAAGCGAGTTGCCAGACGAGCTGATTTTGGAGATTGATAAAAGCTACAAAAAGGAAATTGACGAGCTGGTGATAAACCGTGCCTCCAACGAAGGAGGAGCGGAGCATTTGGCATCCCTGGCAGAGGTAGTTTCTTCGCAAAAAGAAGGTGTGGACAAAGGGATTATTCTTAAAATACTTGATTATCTTTTCAAAAAGCGCGTGCGGAAAAATATTTTAGAAAAAGGGGAGCGGATTGACGGCAGAAAAGCTGATGAGATTAGACCCATTAGCTCCTCGGTTTCCGTACTTCCCCGAACTCACGGCTCGGCCATATTTCAGCGCGGACAAACGCAGGCCTTAACCGTGGTGACACTTGGCGCCCCATCGCTTGAGCAGTTAATAGAAAGCGCCGAGGGTGAGGAAACCAAGCGCTATATACATCACTATTCTTTTCCTCCTTATTCGGTGGGAGAAACCGGCAGAATTGGTTTTTCTTCCCGGCGGGAAATAGGACACGGGGCACTGGCGGAAAAGGCCCTGTTGCCGGTTATTCCCAAAGAAGACGTTTTTCCATACACCATCCGGGTGGTTTCGGAAATTCTCTCCTCCAACGGTTCCACCAGCATGGCCTCAACTTGCGGCTCCACCCTTTCACTGATGGATGCCGGAGTGCCGATTACTACTCCTGTTTCCGGTATTGCCATGGGAATGATGAGCGATGAAAAAGGCAAATATGTTATTTTATCCGATATTATGGGCATAGAGGATTTTGCCGGAGATATGGATTTTAAGATAGCGGGAACAGAGCTGGGGATTACCGCGGTGCAGTTAGACGTGAAACTAGACGGCATTACAGATAAAATAATAGAAGATACTTTAACTCAAGCCCGAGTAGGCAGGCTGTTTATTCTGGAAAAAATGCTCTCCGTGCTTAAACAGTCTCGCGCGACCGTTTCCCAGTTTGCCCCTAAAATTCAGGTACTGCATGTGCCAGTGGAGAAAATTGGCGAGGTAATTGGTCCCGGCGGAAAAATTATTCGCGCCATTATTGCTCAAAGCGGAGCTACAGTGGATGTGGAAGATGACGGTTCTGTTTCCATATCCGCTCCCACCCAGGAGGCGGTAGATAAAGCAGTTAAGATGGTAGAAGGTCTCACCCGCCAGCTGACTGTAGGCGAAAGCTTTGAGGGAGAGGTCAAGCGCATTTTACCCTTTGGCGCCTTTGTGGAAGTTTCCCCCGGCAAGGAAGGCATGGTGCACGTATCGCAAATGTCCACCGAATATGTGGATGATCCGGCTAAAATGGTATCAATTGGGCAAAAAGTCAAAGTGCGGGTGATTGAAATTGATGATATGGGTAGAGTTAACTTAAGCATGCTGCCGGAAGGGGTAAACGCCCCTCCCAGAGAGGCTAGACCTCCCCGTCCAATGGGCCGCTTTGACAATTCCGATAGAAGAATGGGTGGACGCACAGGCCGGCCGTTTGTCAGACGACCGGGATTTGGCGGCAGATCAGGTCCGTCCACAGGCGGCAGAAGCGGATTTTCATCTGGCCGGCCGGGCTTTCCCACCCGCGACCGCTTCCGCAAACCCAGCTATTAACTATTAATTCTCAAAAGTCCTAATTGACAAAATATACACCATGTGTTATGATGTATATATATGAAAAGATATCAGGTTTACCTTAATCCCAATTCTGTTGCT
>JACOYD010000044.1 GCA_016182055.1 Candidatus Microgenomates bacterium
ATGCGGCGGGCGGGCAGGAGTTGTTATTGTCGGCTCTCCAGAATAAAACCAACTGGGAAAAGACCGGCCGTTGGAGCACTTTTGACGTGCTGTTTAAAGTTAATAGCCAATACCAAACTCAATATGCCCTTGGCCCAACGCACGAGGAAGTACTGGTTCCAATAGTTAAACATTTTGTCAGTTCTTATCAGGATCTGCCGCTTTATCTTTACCAAATTCAAAATAAATTTAGGGACGAACCGCGAACCAAAGCGGGATTACTGCGCGGCCGGGAATTTTTGATGAAGGATTTATACTCTTTCCATACAGATGAGGAGGATTTTAATAAATATTATGAGCTGATGAAAAAGGTTTATAAGAAGGTATTTGAGCGCTGCGGATTATCGGCGATTGAAACCGAGGCCAGCGGAGGCACATTTAGCAAATTTTCCCACGAATATCAGGTGCTAACTCCCAGCGGCGAAGATGAAATTATTTATTGCGAGGGAGGAGATTTTAGTCAAAATGTGGAAATTGCCCAGGTTGCGGAGGGAAAACAGTGTGATTTGGGGCATGGGCCGTTAAAACGGGCAAAAACAATTGAAGTGGGCAATATTTTTCCTCTTAAAACCAAGTTCTCCGAGGCGTTTGGTTTAACTTATAAAGATAAAGAGGGGAAAGAGCAGTTGGTAATTATGGGTTGCTACGGGATTGGAATTTCCAGACTGATGGGAGCGATTGTTGAGGTGCATCATGATGAGAAGGGAATAAAATGGCCGGAGGCGGTGGCTCCTTTTGCCATTCATTTAGTTCATATTGAAGATCCGGGGACGGAGCCGTGGGCAGAAAAAACTTATGAACAGTTGACAAAAGCGGGAATTGAAGTGTTGTGGGATGATCGGGAGGATGTGTCGGCCGGAGAAAAGTTTGCCGACGCGGATTTGATTGGTATTCCGGTTCGGTTGGTAGTTTCGGCAAAGGTGGGAGAGGGCCGTGTGGAGTGGAAAATGCGCGACAGTGATAAAACAGAAATTATTTCCCTTTCGGAAGCGGTGGGGCGGTTGGGGTAGAAAGGGGAGTTGTCAAAAATATTCTCTTCATTTCTTTGTCACGCAAAGAAACGAAGCAAAGAAATGTGGCCAAGTGAGACTTTTTTTAACTTGCTAACCTCGGGTAATCAGGCGGAACCTCGGCCATGCGGCCGTCTCCGCACTTTTACCGCTCGGTAAGCCAAGTTTACGAAAAAGCTCTCAATTGGCATTGAGTGATGCCTTCTATTAGAAATTATTGGTCTATTCCGAATATTGATTGTTCCAGCTCTTCTGCTTCTGCCATCATATAAAAAGGCATGGCCACAAGATAAGCTCCTAGTGTAAAATCAGACTTTGCGTTATTATCCTCCAAACCAAAAACAAAATCGTCTAACAATTTCTTAAAGGCCGGTGAATCTTCTTGGAGTTTATCATTAAACCAAGTCATGTTAAAGCCTGTTTTAACAAAATGGTCTTTAAAGTTTTGAATAACAACTCCTAATAACTCTGGAGTTATTTGACGTTTTCTTTTTTCCCCGGTAAAAGATTGGGTAAGCATATCATAGGTAAGAGTCGCACCCAAATTATAGACTAAAACATTACTTACGTTTCCATCTATTTCTATTTTTTGCAGAAATGCTGCAAGCAATGGTTGTTCTTGGCTCATTCTGAATATAACGCTTCTGACATAAATATCCATAGTATTTGCATGCGGTTCGACTTTTTTAAGCGTTCCATCAACAACCTCTTGCGTTATTCCTAATTTTGAACCTCTTTCCTGCATGGTGAGCATTATACAACAAAATCCTCCTCTTGACTTTTGGGGCGGTGGGGATTAGATTTATTTTAGCTTGAATACTTCGCAGCTTGCTGCGAGGATGAGAGATAAAAGAGTAGTTCATTTGTAGACACCTGCCAAAAAGATATGGTAGTTGCAGAAGGACCTCCGAGGCCGATTGCTCCAGTTGCCCGCGACGGACTATCCCCTGTAGGTGTAATTTTTGAAAGTCAACCACCCGCTTTACCTCCGCGAGTAGCTGCAAGACTGGAGCTTATACAAAGAATCACCCAGTATGCCAACGAAAACCCAAAACCGTTTTTTAATAGCGCAGATGTTTCACTAGCTTCAGGTAGAAGCGTATCTTATCTTACTAGATCAATTAACGCTTGGGAAAAAGTGGCAAGAGTGGCAGGAAAATATGGAATTCAAATGTGGACAGGAGCAAAAGTAAAGTTACCGCTGGGAGCCTTTATCGATGCGGCGTTTTCTTTAGGGCCACCAGATCCCCAAAAGCAAAAATACGGTAGATGGCGAGCTAAGGCAATAAATGGAGATGTACCTATTTTAGCGCCCGCGGCGGTTTTAATGGAGGAGCCAAGCACCGATGGAGCTCAAGCCGCAAGGCCTGAAGCAAGAAGAGGGCCATTAACGCTAGAAGATAGAGAACTAATTGTTTTTGTTGGCTCCTTAGAAAATGCATATCAAAGAATTGGAGGAAGTAATCTTAGGAATGCTGGTATTCCTATGACAGCAGAGCATTGGAAACTAGCCAAAGATGTTGGTCAAAGGTTGGACGGAGTTGTTATCTCGCCAGAAGAATTAAGGCGGATTTGTCGTGACTTTCCAGCAAAGTTAAGCGCAGCGCTTATCGTTCAGCGAGAGGCTCTTTTGGAGCAAAACCCTCAAATAGCAAAACTCTTGGAATTATTTTTCGGTTTTCGCAATACATTTGTTCTCAGAGGAAGACTTGAGCGGTTATTACAGTAGTTTTTTCTTTAACACAAACTTCACCACCAAAACATAAAGCGCGCCGTAGAAGACAAGGTCGATAACGCTATTATACAATCCTTCAAAACTTAAGAGATGGGTAAAAAGAAAATCATACAAGCCGTTTTTGCCGCTATTAATATCAAACCAGTAGGGAAGAAAAGTATTGAAATCAATTATCCAATGGGACAGAACAATAAGAAAAATGGCGGCAAGATAGCGCATGGAAAAATTTTTCTTTGTTATTTTTCCAAACAGCCAAAACAGAAGCGCCACAAAAATAGCAAAAAAGGGCGAGTGAGTTAGAGGCGAGCGATGATATGTGAGAGCGTTGCCGTTTGAAAACAAACCGAAGAAATAGTCAATATCGGAAAGATTGGCAAGAATTAAGATTGTTAATAAATTGAATTTTGTTTTTTTGTCTGCGGCGGCTTTACTGATTATTAGGCCTGCTAATGTATGTCCAACGGGCAATGCCATAATTTTAGTTAAAAAAACATTGTAACATAAAGCATAAAAAAGTAGTATACTTAGTAGTTATGAGTAGAATTATTGTTACTCACATGCGGCCGGACTTGGATGCAGTAGGCGCTGTTTGGGCCATTAAGCGCTTTTTAGCGGGATGGGAAGAAGCGAAGATCCAATTCGTTCCAGCGGGAGAACGACTCCAGCGTTTAGTTAGTAAGCGTCTAGCGTCTAGTTACGAAAAAAAACAACTAAACGCTAAACGCTATACGCTAGACGCTATAGAGAAGATTGACGATGATGAGGTTATTCATGTAGATACGGGACTTGGGCCGCTTGATCACCACCAGACCAGCGACGATAATACATGTGCGGCCAAACGGGCCTGGGAGTTTGTAGTTATTAACGCAAAATCACCCATCAAAAACCACCCCCACGGGCTTGAAGCAGGTAAAAGGCTGATGGATATTATCTGCGAAATTGATCACTTCAAAGAAGTAACATGGCCCGATGCGGCGTCGGACAGATACGAGATTACAGCGCCCCGCATTTTGGACGGGTTAAAACTGATGGAGAGGGATGATGATACAAAGATTATGGATTTTGGTCTTACTCTGATGGATAGTTTGTTTCATGCCTTTAAGAACAAAGTCTGGGCTCAAGAAGAATTGAAAAAGGGAATTGTTTTTGAAACGCGCTTTGGCCAAGGCATTGGCATAGAAACTTTAAACGACGACGTTGTTCATCTTTCCCAAAGACTGGGTTACAAAATAGTAGTCCGCAAAGATCCCAGAAAGGCCTATGTGCGGATAAAAGCCTCGCCGCTTGGCATAGTTAATAAGGAGTCTATTGATTTGACAGCGGTGTTTAATAAGCTAAAAGAGATGGATCCTGCGGCTACTTGGTTTTTGCATGTGTCAAAAAGGATGCTCTTAAACGGCACTACCAAAAATCCCAAAATGCGCCCGACGAAATTGAGTTTGGAGGAGATAATAGAAGTACTCAAACAAATTTGAAATTTTTAATTCGAAATTTAAAATGAAATTAAAATATTTAAATATTTAGTTTTTAAACATTCATTGAAAATTTAAAATTGTAAATTAGAAATTATGAAGGATTGTATTTTTTGCAAAATTAGAGATCGGGAGATTCCCAAAGACTTTACTTATGAGTCGGAAAAAGTGATGGCTTTTCCCGATATCTACCCTCTGCGGCCAGTCCATCTTTTAATAATGCCCAAAAAGCACATCAGGGATTTTATCGATTTTACCAACGACAGCGAGCTTTGGGTAGAACTTAAAACAGTTATTCAGAAACTTATTAAAAAGACCGGACTTGACAAAAAAGGTTATCGCCTGGGAATAAATGGCGGTGGAGCACAGATGATTGACCACCTGCATATTCATCTTCTAGGCCCGGTTTCAAGATCGGATAAAATGTAGACAAAAGAGCTGGTTTGGAGTAAAATAGGGATGTAGATGTCCGCCTGAACTTACCGTTCGAGCACGTCAAACGTGTCTCACGGAGCGTTCTTAGGCGGGCTTAAGAAACTCTAATTCCGATTCAATCGGGAAAGAGTTTCTAAAGGGGGTGTTTTATGTGGCTATTGTCAGGGCCCAGCCGGGCGATACAACAGATTCTTTAATTCGTAAGTTTTCCCGAAAAGTTATTTCGGAGGGCATTTTAAGCGAGCTTAAAGACCGCGAGTTCTACAAAAAACCCGCTATTAAAAGACAGGAGCGGCTCAAAATTCGCAGCAGAAAGCGCCCGAAAATTATTTAATTATGATAACAGTGCTTCTTTTTTGCGAGTCGCGCTATCCTGTGAACAGAAAGGCCATCAAAAAAACCGTCGAGGTTATCTTGGGGCAACGGGGAGTTTCCGGCCATGTGGAAGTGTCTGTTTCTATTGTGGGTGACCGGAAAATGAAGGTTTTAAACAAAAAATACCGGCAAAAAGATGGAACAGCCGACGTGCTTTCATTTTCTCAAACTCAGGGAGAATGGGCAAAAACGCCTGACGGAGTCTTGCGTTTGGGGGACGTGATTATTTCCTTCCCACAGGCTAGAAAAAACGCCAGAGAAAAAGAAACGCTGGTTGATGAAGAAATAGATTTTTTGCTACGGCACGGCCTGTTGCATTTATTGGGAATACATCACGATGGGTAATACTACCAATACTACAAATGTCAAATACTACAAATATTTCAATAAAAATGGCTATTGATTTATTGGTATTTATTGGTAGTATTGGTATGTATTTGTAGTATTACGACCGAAGGGAGTTATGGTTTTTTATAGAAAATATCGGCCGCAGAAAATTTCCGAACTTGATAGCGAGCCGGTACGGGTAAGCCTGGCTAATATTTTATCAGCAAAAGAGCCGCCCCACGCCCTCTTATTCACCGGACCAAAAGGTCTGGGAAAAACATCGGCGGCTAGAATTGTAGCCAAGATAGTTAATTGTTCTGCAAAGCAGAATAAGCCGTGCAATAAGTGCGGGCAGTGCGTTTCCATCACTAACGGGACAAATCTTGATATTTTGGAAATTGATGCGGCTTCAAATCGCGGCATTGAGGAAATCCGCGATCTTAGGGAAAAAATCAAACTAGCTCCATCCGCCGCCAGAAAAAAAGTCTATATTATTGACGAGGTGCATATGTTAACCCCCGAGGCTTTCAATGCTCTCTTAAAAACTCTGGAAGAGCCGCCAAGCCATGCCATGTTTATTCTTTGTACTACAGAAGTGCACAAAGTTCCCAAAACCATTGCCTCGCGCTGTTTTCATATTGTCTTTAAGAACGCTACAGGTCAGGAGCTTGAGCGGTCGCTAAAAAGAATTATTTCTATGGAGAAAATAAACATGGATCAGGAAGCGCTGGCGATTATTGCCAAAAACGCCGACGGCAGTTTTCGCGATGGAGCCAAAATTTTGGAGCAGGCAGTTTTGGCAGTAGGCAGAAAAAAAATTACCGGCGAGAGAATTTTAGCGCTTTTGGGAAGCAGCAAAAACGGGCTGGAGATTTTCGAGGCTTTGAAGGAAAAAAACGCCGGCCGCGCCCTTAACTGGTTAAACGAAGCGGTAGCGGGCGGATTAAATATCAAGTCATGGCTGGAGGAGACGTTAGCCGTGTTGCATACAGTACTTCTTTTTAAGTATGATATAAAAGAAGGAGAAGTTAATGATGAGGTTTTGCAGTTTACTCAAGAGGAACTGAAAAAGTTAATCATGCTTTTTTCCAAGGCCCATCAGGAATTGCGTTTGGCAGTTATTGCACAACTGCCGGTAGAGCTGGCCATTATTGAATATTGTATGGAAGAAGGAGTGCCCGCCTAAACTTACCCCGCTGAGCGGGGAGCGTTTGAACGGCGGGTAAAAGGACGGTGATTTTATGATTAATCCATTCAAACAATTAGGAGACCTCAAGAAGATGCGCGATCAGGCCATGGAAATTCAAAAACAGCTGCAGGCCGAAGAAATTACCGTGGAGAAGAATGGAGTTAAGGTGGTTATCAGCGGCGATCAGAAAATTAGAGAACTTGAGAGTAATGACAGAAGCGAT
>JACOYD010000005.1 GCA_016182055.1 Candidatus Microgenomates bacterium
AAACTTTTCGAATGGAACAAAAAAAACATTAGCTGCTAGTTCTTCTGGAGTTTTATTACAATCTATTTGTTTGCAGAAGAATTGAGCAGTTTCTAATATGAAACCTTTTTCAATATCGATTTGCACTAAAGGAGCTTCGGGCGGTTGCGGACCAAAAGGAACAGCAGTAGCCGCACGGACAACAGGGGTTGAGGTAGTTTGGTTTGGCTTTTCAGCACAGCCAATAGCCAAACCTGCTATAAAAGCAATGGCCAGTAATCGCTCTTTCATCATCCTATAGTATATCAGGTTTTGAATGATAATTCAATTTTTGGAAGCAAATTTGATGAGCTAACTAGCCTTTTACTTTAGCGGGCAATTATCAGTTGTTATTTCACAACGGACGTGTTCTTGAATTTCGGTAAAATCTCCGCTTCTGGGAACCAGCACCCAGGCTCCGTATTGAGAGGCCGGCGGATTAACCAAAATACCGGCTCTATTTTTTTCTTCATCTCCCTGATCAATAACGACTGTTTTTATTTTGGCTCCCTCCATTTTTCTGGCCAGCTTTATAAAATCGTCAAATTCCCAAGTTTTAATATCGGTATCTATGCTTTTATTGAGCGTTTGGTAGAGAGAGATAAGTTTAACAGGATTAAGAAGAACACCCGCCGAAAAAACTTTATCTTTGAGAGCCACCAGTAATTTTTGCTGTCTTTTGCTTCTGGCAAAATCCGTTCCTTCCGCCCCTTCGCTCTGACGGCTGCGGACATATTTTAGCCCGGTCTGGCCATCCATGTGGGTTTGGCCTTTATCAAAATGCAGACGTTCAACCCGACAGGGAAAAACTTCAAAGAGTCGGGCCGTGCTTGCGGCAGAAATAGTGGCTATAGCAATTTTTGTTTCTTCCTGTGATTTTCCGCAAAGATTGTTTTCTTCTCCCGGTATGGGATAATTATAATCGTCAAAAGATCTTTCCACATCAATATCTATTCCGCCCAGTTGATCTACGGCCCGGATGAAGCCTGAAAAATCAACCCGAAATGCATACTGGATATCCTGTCCCAAAATATCCGCCACAGTGGCTTTGGCCAGAGACAAGCCCCCGCCGGGTTTTTTCTGCTGTCCAAACTCATAGGCGGCGTTTATTTTGCTTTGAAGAATTGGTATCCAAAGATCACGGGGAATAGAAACTAATACCACGTTATTGGTTTGAGGGTTAAGATGGGCAAAAATAATGGTATCGGTAAGCATCGCTCCTTCGTGATTACCGCCGGCAATTCCCAAAAGAAGAATGTTTATGGCATTGTCATTTTTTTTAAGCTCTACTTCCTTATTCAAAACCAGCTCCCAAACGAAACGGGGAACAATAAATGCTTTTTCCAAAAACGGCGTTATTTTGGGAATAGCAAAAAGTATAAGAAGAACCGTTATTAACAAAAATAAGGGATAGATAAGCTCCTTTAGTTTATCAATAACAGGAGCAACTTTTCGTCTAAATTTAGACATTTTTTAGGATCTCCAGAAAGAAATTTGGGTCCAAGCTTCTATTGCCGACTAAAACTCCCGATAGGTTTTTCTGTTGAGTAAATTCTTTAGCATTACTGCCATCAACACTGCCGCCATAAAGAACGCGTGCCTGGGGAAAAATAGATTTAATTTGTCCAGCTACTTCATTGGCATTATCAGGGGTATCGGGCTTACCCGTCCCAATAGCAAAAACCGGTTCATAGGCAATTAGATCGGAAAAGTCATTAATTAATTTTTTAAGAGCTTCTGCTTGAGGAATTTCCGAAACGCACACCATGGGGGTCAGATTATATTTTTTGGCCAGTCTTACTTTTTCCGCCACTATTTCATCAGTTTCACCCAACTGGCTTCTTCTCTCCGAATGGCCGAGCATGACGTAACTGGCAAATTCAGCTACCATAACGGCGGAAATCTCACCGGTATGTTTTCCTTCTTCAAATCGGCTGATATCTTGAGCGCCAATTTTAATCGGCAAATTCAGTTGCTTTAAATCTTTCGAAACGGCCGATAAAGCAGTAAAAGGGGGAAGAACTATAATTTCTTTTCCTTTGACCAGAGGGAAGATTTCTTTAGCCAGGCTATTGACCCAGGCCCGGGCTTGAGCCACGGTGCCAGTTTCCTTCCAGCTGGAAACAGTAAATATTGGCATATGTGGTATATTATACAATACCAATGAGTACCTTGCTTGATAGCTTAAACAAAGAACAAACAGCCGCAGTTTTACACACCGAAGGACCGATGCTTATTTTAGCCGGTGCAGGGAGCGGTAAAACGCGAGTTCTCACCCATAAAGTTGCCTACCTTATTAGTAAGAAAGGTATTAATCCGCAAAACATTTTGGCCGTTACCTTCACTAATAAGGCCGCCAATGAAATGAAGGAGAGAGTTAAAAAATTAGTTTCAGATTCACCAACGATTAGTACTTTTCATGCTCTTTGCGCCAGGATTCTGCGCATAGACGGCGGTGTTATTGGCCTTTCCTCAAAATTTCTCATTTATGATGAGAGCGATCAGCTTGATGCCATAAAAGAAGCGATGGAGAGAAAAGATATTTCCAAAAAGAATTTCAATCCCCATGCGGTGCTTACGACAATTTCCGAGGCCAAAAACGAGTTGATTGGGGCTTTAGAATATCCGCAATATGCCCGCGGCTATTTTCAGGAAACAGTAACCAAAGTTTATATTGAATATCAAAAAATCCTCAAAGAAAACCAGGCTTTGGATTTTGATGATTTACTCATGGAAGTTGTTAGACTCTTTCAAAAAGATGAAACAACTTGCAAAAAATACCAAAATAAATTTCGCTATATTCTGGTTGATGAATATCAGGATACCAATCACGCCCAGTATGTATTAACCAAACTTCTTGGGCGGCGTTGGCACAATATTTGTGTGGTGGGTGATTTTTCTCAAAGTATTTATATGTGGCGGGGCGCCGATTTTAAAAATCTGATGAATTTTAAGAAGGATTTTCCCGAGGTGAAAATTTTTCATCTGGAACAAAATTACCGGTCAACGCAAAAAATCCTTGATGGGGCTTTTGCCGTCATCTCTAAAAACACTTCGCATCCGGTACTTAAGTTGTGGACGGAAAATAAAAAGGGAGATCAGATAGTTTTATATCAGGCCAAAAACGAACGGGAAGAAGCTCTTTATATTGTAAACGAAATTCAAAACTCAACCCATTCGGTAAACTCAGGGCAAGAACTTAAAATTCAAAATTCGTCTCATTCCGATTTCGCTGTTTTATATCGCACTAATGCCCAGTCCAGGGTAATTGAAGAGGTTTTTTTACACCAGTCAGTGCCTTATGTGTTGGTGGGCGGAACACGATTTTATGAAAGACGCGAAATTAAAGATGTTTTGGCTTATCTTAGACTGTTGGCAAATCCCAAAGATATGGTGTCTTATAAACGAATTGAAAAATTGGGAAAAGGAAGACTGGGTAAATTCCTTAATTTCCAGTCTCGCTTTAATGATTTAAATCATCAAAGCAAACTATCAACAATAGAGATTTTAGATCAGGTGGTGGCGGTAGTTGATTATTTTTCTTTGTACGATGAGCATGATGAAGATGATAGACAGAGGTTGGATAACATTAAAGAGCTTAGAAGTGTGGCCTTGGAATTTCCGGACATGACCCGGTTTTTGGAAAACGTAGCTCTGGTTGAACAAGAATACCCTTCGACTTCGCGCAGGGCAAGTATGCCAGACGGTGAATTAGGCGAGAAGAAAGATGCGGTGACCCTAATGACTCTCCACGGCGCCAAAGGCCTGGAATTTCCGGTAGTTTTTATGGTAGGTATGGAGGAAGGACTTTTTCCCCATAGCCGCTCGCTTTTGGAAGAAATGGAGCTTGAGGAAGAGCGCAGGCTCTGTTATGTAGGCATGACTAGAGCCAAAGAAAAACTTTATTTGACCTTTGCCAGAAGAAGATTATTTTTTGGAAAAAGAATGTCTAATGTGGCCTCCCGTTTTATTTTTGATCTGCCCGCTCATCTTGTTTACTCACCGCTTAATCAAGATTATACTGACGACTCAACAGATCCGCCGGATTTTTTCTAGCGCCGTCTTTATGTTAACATATGCACATGGAAGTACGAGAGCCGAAAGAGGGAGAAAAAAAAGTTTTCAATACTATTGTTACGCATCCATTACAGGCTTGGGAGTGGGGGGAGTTTAGGGAGAAAACAGGAATAAAAGTTATTAGAAGAATTGGTTTTGACAAAAGCAAAGCTGTTTACGCTTTTCAACTGACAATTCATAAAATTCCCCGCACTAAATATACCTTGGGATATATTCCAAAGGGATTGTTGCCCACCCAAGAAATCATAGAAGAACTTAAAAAAATCGGCCGGAAAGAAAACTGTATTTTTATCAAACTGGAACCGAACGTCGTTAGGAATCAAGAATTAAGAATTAGGAATTATGGACTACAACTATCTTCCCACCCTCTTTTTACAAAATTTACTTTTCACCTTGATTTGACAAAAAGCGAAGAAGAGTTATTAAAAAACATGCATCAGAAAACCAGATATAACATTCGCGTGGCCCAAAAGCGGGGAGTGGAAGTTATGGAAGATAATTCCGATAAGGCTTTCAGAAATTATCTAAAGCTAATGGAAGAGACAACAAAACGGCAAAGATATTATGCACATGATGAGGAGTATCATCAAAAAATGTGGCAAATGTTAAAAAGTCAAAAGTCAACCCTTCGACTTCCCTTCGACAACGCTCAGGGCAGGCGCTCAGGGCAGGAAGTCAAAAGTCAAAAGTTATCCGCACATTTATTAATCGCCAAATATAAAGGCCAGGTATTGGTTGCCTGGATAGTATTAATTTTTAATGGCGTTTTGTACTATCCCTATGGAGCATCAACTAGCCAGCATCGGGAGGTAATGGCCAGCAATTTAATGATGTGGGAAGCAATAAAGTTTGGCCAAAAAATGGAATGCCACACTTTTGATATGTGGGGAAGCTTGGGGCCAAATCCCAACCTCAAAGATCCATGGTATGGATTTCACAGATTCAAAGAAGGCTATGGGGGGGAGCTAATAGAATTTGTCGGCTCCTACGATTTAGTTCTTAACCCGTTTTTATATAAGCTATATAATCTGGCCCACCGCGCTCGCTGGCTCTACCTTAGGGGAAAGAAATTAGCTGGGTAATTATGCCGGATATTCGACAGTCAAAGATGTACGGGGACTATTTGCAAAAGATAGGCTGGATAGTCGAAGAAATAAATGACGCCGGAAAAAATCCCGCCATTAGCATTGATAAATGAGTTGGTAAAAAAGCACAGGGTACTGAAGGTGTCGCTAGAAATGATTAATGATGAGAGATTAATGATTAATGATTTTAGAATAAACAATAATCCATATCTTCCAACAAAAACTATTCGTATTGACTTAACAATAAGCGAAGAGGAAATTTTTAAAAATTTTAGTGCCGCTAAAAGGCGGGCAGTCAGAAAAGCCATTAAAAATAAATTAATTGTTAAAAAGACCAAAAATATAGAAGAATTTATCAAGTTAAAATCCAAAGATTTTTGGCCGCTGGGATATTTTATGAAAAAAGATGTGCGGGCGCTGTGGGAAAGTTTTCAACCGCAAAACTCCACCATACTTATCGCTTACCAAGCCCAACGGCTTCTGGGCGCCATCTTGTTATTATTCTACGACAATATTGCCTATTATTGGATGGCGACAGCAACCAAAGAGGGTAAAAAATTATTTGCTCCCACCCTTTTGGTTTGGGAGGCATTAAAACTGGCCAAAAAGAAAAGATGCAAAATTTTTGATTTTGAAGGAATTTATGATGAAAGGTTTCATAAAGCGACCCGAAAATGGCAGGGGTTTACCAAGTTTAAGGAAGGGTTTGGGGGAAAAGAAGTGATATTTCCCAGTCCCTTACGCCGTTGATGA
Organism: Candidatus Microgenomates bacterium; assembly: GCA_016182055.1. Classification (GTDB taxonomy): domain Bacteria; phylum Patescibacteriota; class Microgenomatia; order Levybacterales; family JACOYD01; genus JACOYD01. Next base: position 5,934 of record JACOYD010000005.1, read on the forward strand.
GCACAACATTTTAAACTCGCAGATCCTACAAATACTGCTTTTGCTACAGACAAAATCCGAAATGGAAATTGCTTCTTTTATTTCAAACAATTTTTCTTTAGCCGCTTCCAGCTGTTCTTTGGTTCTGGTGGTGGTAAATTTTCTACCGCTTTCCAGGAAATAAAGAGACAAAACCACCTCGTCCGGCTTTTTGCCAAGCAGAGGATCTTTTACCTCTGTGGCGGCCAGCGCATAGACCGTTAGCTGGAAATTTTTATCAAGTTCTTTTTCGTCCGGTAAATTAGTACCGGTTTTATAATCCAAAATCTCAATTTTTCCATTACTTAATTTATCAATGCGATCAATTTTACCTCCGATCCGCAAAATGTTATCTTGTTTTCCAATACTAAATTGAAAAGGCATCTCCAAAGAAATAGGCAGGTGTTTGGGGTCAAAAGCATCTCTTAGGAATTTTTTTAAGATCTCCTCTCCTTTTTTAAACGTTTGCGCCTCGTGATTTTTACTGGAGTATCCTTCATTAATCCAATTTTTTGTCAAAATTTCCAGAAGCTGCTTTTCGGTCGCCTTATTGCCTTGCAAAAGCAGCTGGTAAAAATCTCGCAAACTGGCATGGATGCTGGTACCAAAACTTTGGGCGCTGCTTTGCGGCACCGGAATTCGCAAAATATACTTGGCTTTGTAGTGCATGGGACAGACATTAAAAGTGTCAATTTGGGAGTAGGAAAGATAGTTAATAAGAAGTTTACTTCTAACTTCTAACTTCTGACTTCTGACTTCTGATTCAACCGGTTTCCATTCAAGAAGAGTTAATTGATTAATTGCTCCATTGTTAAATTGTTTCATTGTTGATTGTTCAATGGCCTTTTCACCAACTGTTTCATAAATAAAGGGAGAGAGTTTGCGCTCCCGTTTGCCCTCTCCATAATAATTGGCGGCAGTTAAAAAAAGCTGATCCCGCGCCCGCGTCATTCCCACATAAAATAATCTTCGTTCTTCCTCCAGATGATAATCTCCCTCGGGCAGAATTTCTTTAATTAAAGAGTCTGGAATAGGGATTTGCTCGCTTCGCTCACGGATGGGGAAACGTTGGGCCACTAAATTAACCAAAAAAACAATGGGAAATTCCAGGCCTTTACTGGAGTGAATGGTCAAGATATTAACGGCATTGTTGTTAGTCCAGTCTAAATCTGCCGCCAGCGGCGATTCTCCCATTTGCATAGAAAGATCAATCCAGTCAACGATAGCACTAACCGATGCGTCTTCGTGCTCAACCTCGTAAGTTTTTAACTTATCAAAAAATTTGGCCATGTTTTGGGCGCGGCGTTCATCAAGCTTTGTTTTATAAGCAACAATCTTTTTAAGGAGCCCTGTATCCTCCAAAAAATAATAAAGAATTTGGCCGGCGCTATCTTTTCGCATTCGTTTAAGATGTCTGGTAATCATACCGACAATTTGTTTACATTTTTCTTTTACCTCATCTTGTACAAAGACCTGAGCAATTCTTTCCAGCGTTTCAAAAAGTGACAGGTTTTGCCGTCGGGCAAAATTAAGCATGGCTGAAATGTCTCTTGCCGAAATGCCAAAGTGCTCCATGCTCAATACCCGATAAAGCGAAACGCTGTCTTCGAAGTTATATAAAACTTTAAGATAGGCTATTAAGTCTTTTATTTCTTCCTGGCGAAAAAGCTGGCCGGGACCTAAGAATTGATAGGGAATTTTGTGCCGTTCAAAGGCGCGGATAAATGGCTCGGCGTGATTGTTGGCCCGAACCAGAATGGCCACATCGGAAAATTTGAAATTTGAAATTTGAAATTTGAAATTTGAAATTCTTTTTACTACTTCATCTGCTTCGTTTTCCACCCTATCTGTATAAATAAACTGTGGCGCTTCACCCTTAATTTTTCGCACCCCGATAAGTTTTTTATCTATCTTTTCTTTTACCTCCAGCCGGTCGGGATTATTATTTTGGATAAGTTGATAGGCGCTGTCCAAAATAGTTTGAGTTGAGCGGTAGTTTTGGGTTAAGACAATAACTTTAGTTTTAGGAAAATGTTTTTTAAATTGAATTATGTTTGATACAGCCGCGCCACGCCATCTATAGATAGCCTGATCATCATCGCCGACAACCGTGATGTTTTGCTTGTTACCTGACAATAAAATGGCCAGCTCATTTTGGGCAAAGTTGGTATCCTGAAATTCATCAACCAGAATATATTTAAATTTATTTTGATAATCAGTTAAGATATTTTTTCTGGTGCGGAAAAGTTTAAGAGTGTTTGAAATTAAATCGGCAAAATCCATCACCCCTTCTCTGGTTTTCAACTCTTCATAAGTTTTATAAGCATTTGCCAGTTCCAGATATTTTTCAAGATCTTGTTCATCAATTTTGAATTTTGAGTTGTATTTTTGACTTTTGAGTTTTGACTTTTGACTTTGAGCCCAAGCGAGATATTCGTTGGGCGAAACATCTTCATCTTTTAGTCTGGAGAAGTGCTGTAGCATTCCTCCCAAAAATTTGTTGGGGTTGCCCAGGGGACGGAAATATTCAAGTTTAAATTTGAAAAGATTTTTGCGCAGAAAAAGAATTGTTTCTGCCTCACTCATCAGTTTGTAACCGGGATTTAGACCGATATGAATTGCTTCGCTTCTCAAAATTCTGTCGCAAAAAGAATGAAAGGTGGTAATCCACATCTGCGAGTAGCCGTAGGGGAGGGCTACATCAACTCGCTCTTCCATTTCGCGGGACGCTTTGTCGGTAAAGGTGAGTGCCAAAACTTCGGCGGGAAGAACATTTTTCTCCAAAATTAAATGCTTTATCCGCTCGGTAATAACGGTTGTTTTCCCCGTCCCCGCCCCGGCAATCACCAATAGCGGCCCCTCCCCATGCCGCACCGCCTCCAGCTGCTCCCGGTTGAGAATTTTTTTATCTAGCATGAGGCCTATTTTATCACGTCAAACGTGGTTACACCACAGATTTATTCAACGATTACTTGACCGGTTTGGCTGGGGTTGAGATGGTCATGGTATTTATAGGTGCCCGGTTTATCAAATACCAGAGAAAGGCTTTGTCCATTGGGAAATTGATCAAAGTTAAGCGGCGGATAGACAAGGTGGGTTGGGTGAACGGCCGAATTTACTGTTGCCATGTCCCCACTGTTATTAACCCAGATGACTTTTGTGCCTGCTTTAACTGTTACTGTTGCGGGTTCAAAACCAGACTGCGTAAGCATTACCGTTACTTGTTGAGCCGAACCTGTTGCTTCATTTGTTAATGATGAGGTGGTAGTTGGTGGTGCAGATTTAATCGGGGTTGGCGGTGGGTTTGTTATTGGAGTTTGATAACCTCCTTTACCAGTAATTAAAACAACTGCGGCAATTACAGCTATTAACGCGCCGGCTCCAATTAAAATTTTATTATTCATAACCTCTGTTTATAAACTTCCGCGGACTAAAAGTCCGCGGTTTTCTTTCGATGAGTTTAATGAGTCCGCTGAAAACCGGAAGTCTTGTTATTTGCATAGATAAACTCGCGTTTTAATCGTTAGCTTTCATCCTCGGGCTAAAAGTCCGAGGTTTTCAGCTGGACGATTATAAAAATAAGTTAACATCTTTAAAAGTTTATGTCAACAGCCTGTTTATCTAAACTTAAAGAAAATGAGATTTCCTATAAGCAGAGAAGTTATTAGTGGATCCAATTGGAAATTTTGAATGGGAAGAAAAGTAATAAACGAGAAAACTGCAACAAAAATTCCAAAAAGTATTTGTGGAAGATGTCGGTTGGGAGTGGTCATTGGTTCGGGCAGCATGACTAAAGAAAAGAAAAGGAGGGTAGGATCTAAAAGATTTGAAATTGAACTAAGAAGAATATACATAATTAAAAAAGAAAGGATTATACGATATCGCTTCATGCGAATTATTGAAATTAAAACCGGAGACAGAAGTATCAGAAAAAAAATTATGGATTCCAAATTCTGAACTCTAAATTGTTGAAAAGATGTTCCCCACCAGGAAATCGCGTCAGGAAAAATCAAGGAGCCGGCAAGCAGACCAAATCCGGCGGGATTAAAAATGCCCCGGCCCGAAACCCGCAAAAAGTTTTTCGAAGCAATGGCAAGTACGGCAATTACAAAAAGCTGATGCCACGGAATATTCGGATTTACAACAAGAGTAATAATTGAGGCAGAAACAAGGCTAGCGCTTAAGGAAAAGAAGAAAATATTTCGTAGCTTCAAGAAAAAAAGATCAGAGGCTACAGCGACAAAATGCAGAAAGAGGTATATGGCTATGATTTTTAGCGAGGGGTTATTTATAAATGCCGTAATAAAGATAAGAAAAAGGGCTATTCCCAGCTGGGTCTTAGGTGTTTCTACGAGTCGCCTCATATAATTAATATGATATGCTAAGATTAACATTATGCCCTCAAATTATCAAGAAAATTTCTCCGGGTACTAGAGAACTTAACGAAGGAACTTTCTTGTATTACGATGACAATCAGTTGCTATAGCAATCAGTTGTCCCCCAGAAACCAGAAAGATGTCAAGATGACAAAATAGATCAATTTAAATTTAGCTTGACACCTTTAAGGTGTAGTCTCAAAATTTATCTATGCCGCGGCTGGAGCGGCTGGAGTGGGAGCTTGTCGGCGGGCTTCAATTACATAATTAGCCAATCCACAAAGCTCCCTGGCTGTAGTAAAAGGTTCACTCTGTCTCATTGCTAAAGAACTTAAAATTTCTAGGTCACTTATAACTCTATTTTTCATTAAGGATGCTCTTAACTGTTTTGGTCTGTTAACTCCATCTGGGAGGATATGGGATCCAAATTTTAAAACTATTTGATAGCCTAATGTATTTTTGTCACTGGGTTCCGTTACCGTCAAGTTGATACTCTCACCTGCTAATCCGATAGCGTCACTTATATTAAGAGACAAACCCCTATCGCTTTTAAGACATCCTAAAAAAGCTAATTTAATATCTCGCGGAAGGGGGCTTTCCTCAAGCTCTTCTCTCTCTACATCAATTGTTATAACTGAACGATTTCTATCTTCCCTAACTCCTCTTAATCGCCTGGCTCTTTTTTTAAGTCCTACTATTTCTCTTGCCACAAAATAAGTTGGATCTGTAAGTTCTTTAGCCTTCTCCCAGCGTTGTTCAAAAGACAGAAAATGGTCCTGCAAAAATCTATCTCTCCGGGATAATACTTGACCAACTAAACCCTTAACCCTTTCTTTCATAAGGACTAAGCATATGCTGAAAAAGCTTAACTGTCAAGTTTTTTGACTTCAGAGGTTTCCCCCAAACTCCCGGTGGAGGTGATTTTTTGGCCCAGCTGGGTAAAGCTGGTGGTAACTTGGCTCATCATGTTATAGGCATTACCGACGTGACGCCCCAACACTCCCAGGTTTTCATCAACCTTGCTGTAACTCCCTGGCTTTGGCTTCAATTTTTTGCCCCTCAAAACTCATTAAAATTGCCCGCATATAGGCGTAAAAAGTCATGGGAGAGACAGGCAGGACCCGTTTTTTGCCGGCATAGTCAAACAAGTCGGCGTCGTTGGCCACTTCGTAGTAAACGCCTTCAGAAGGAATGTACATCAGGGCATAATCAATGGTTCCCTCATCTGTTAAAATATATTTTTTGGCAATGTCGTCAATGTGTTTTTTGACGTCGCCGGCAAATTCTTTTTTAGCTAATTTTTTGTCCGCGTCGCTCTCTGCCGCGTTCATCCGGCGAAAATTTTCCATGGGAAACTTGGAGTCAATGGGAACTATGCCGGCGGTAGTTTTAATAGCCGCATCAACCGTGGTGCCGTTTTTAAATCCATACTGCAGATGAAAAGATTGCTTAGGCAGCATTTGACCAAGCAATTCTTTTAATACCTGCTCGCCGATATTGCCCCGCAGCTTGGGGGAACGCAGAAAATCCTGCAGATCCTTCATGGAGCGGCCTATTTCACTCATCTCGCCCACGTTTCTTTGCAAATTAGCAATCACCCGGGCCGCATTATCCAACCGTTCGTTTAAGGACTGGGTATTTTTTTGTAAACTATCTAGCAATACTTTTCTATCTTCCTTGGAGCCGCTTTGGAGCATTTTAATAATTTCCAACAGCTCATCGTTTGGTTTTTGATTGTTGGAAAATTCGCTGAGTTTTTTATTGATAAAGAAGATGATGGCCAGGGCGGCCAGAGTGATAATGCCGATAGTAATCAGAAGCTCATTTGACATGGCGATATTCTAACATGAAGAGTCACAGTGGTACAATGGGTAGGTGGGTAGAAGAAAAAATTTTTTCCCGACAGTAGTTGCCATCCTGTTTTCTTGGGGTAGCTTGGCTTATTTGATATACAAAATTCCACCGACAGATGCCTGGATAGCAGGTTTTTTTCTACTGCTCTTTCTATCATTATTTCTTTCTGCCTCTTTATTATTTAATAATACCAGACGGGGCTTTCTCGTTGCTGGCGGGCTAACTGTGATTGCCCTTTTGCGCTTTTTTCATCTATTTTACCCCCTCTATATAATCCTTGTTATTGCCCTTCTGGTAACAATAGAAGTGTATTTTTTGAAAAAATAATGTTAGAATTGCCGCATGGCGAAATTTTTTATCACTAATGCCATTCCCTACGTCAATGCCAAACCGCATATCGGTCATGCCTTGGAATTTGTGCAGTCCGACGTAATTGCCCGCTACCGCAAAATTTTGGGAGATGAAGTGTTACTTCTTTGTGGAGGAGATGAGAATGCCATTAAAAATGTGCAGGCGGCAGAGCAGGCAAAAATACCAGTACAGGAGTTTATAGATAAAAATACAGAACTTTTTCGTCAGCTGGCGATTAAACTAAACATTCAATTTGATGTTTGGCAAAAGGGCAGCGACCCAAAACATCATTCTTCCTCACAAAAACTCTGGCAACTCTGCTTTGCAGAGGGCGATATTTACAAAAAATCTTACGAGGGGCTTTATTGCGTGGGCTGCGAACTTTTTTACGAGAAAGAAGAGC
>JACOYD010000006.1 GCA_016182055.1 Candidatus Microgenomates bacterium
GAAGCGGAGCCAAGCCCGGGGATTTGGTGTTAGTAACGGGAAAACTGGGACGTAAAGCGGTAGTGCCGGCGGCGAGACTTAAGGAGGGGCAAATTCTTGCCCAAAGCGGCGTTGTGACATCCATGATTGATATCAGCGACGGGCTGTCAACGGACCTGCTTCATATTTGTGATGAGAGTGCTGTTGGCGTTCGTATTTTTGCCAATAAACTGCCAGTTGCTTCTTTTTCTTCCCTTGATATGGCTCTCAATGGCGGAGAGGATTATGAATTGTGTTTTACTACATTGCCGGCAAGCGCGGAGAAATTAATCGCGGAAGTACAGAAAAAAACAGGGACAAAGATTACTATTATTGGTGAGATTTTGCGGAAGAATGAGGGAAGGTGGCTAATCAACAGTGACGGGGAAGAAAAAATTTTGAAAGCGAAAGGGTGGGACCACCTTAGGAATTTTTAATTTGAAATTTTTAGTTTTGATAGCGGGGGAGGAGCAGGAATACAGGCGGATCTTAAAACGTTGGCCGCCTTTGGCGTTTATGGCGCCAGCGCCATTACTGCGGTAACAGCCCAAAATAGTCAGGCAGTAAAGGAGATTTTTCCTCTGCCGGCCCGGTTGGTGGCGGCCCAGATTAACTCGGCGATGGAAGAGTTAAAAGTCTCTGTTTGGAAGACCGGCATGCTGTTTAGCGGCCAAATTGTCAAAACCGTGGCTGAATTAGCAGACCGTTACAAAATAAAAAATTTAGTGATAGATCCGGTGATTAAGTCCACCAGCGGCACGGCTCTTCTTAAACAAAACGGTATTGTCGCTTTGAAAAAACTTCTTTTGCCCCTGGCATTTATAGTTACTCCCAATATTCATGAAGCAGAAGCGCTGACGGGCTTAAAAATTACCACCATTGCTGATATGAAACAGGCCGCAGTTGTTCTTCATAAAATAGGAGTAGCAAATGTGGTTATTAAAGGCGGTCATCTGTTGAATAATAATTCAGCAGTAGACGTTCTCTTTGGCGGAAAGAAATTTTATGAATTAGGATCTCCGTTTGTTAAAATAAAGAATGCGCACGGTACCGGCTGTACTTTTGCTTCATGCATCGCCGCCGAAATTGCCAAAGGAAAGACTGTTCTAGAAGCTGTCAGAAGCGCCAAAGAGTATATAGTAAAATTACTCAAGGGGAGCAGTTGGTGAAACCGAACATCTTGATGCAGGAAACTCCGGTGAAGGAGGAGATGAAGGTGAGAATAAAGAAAGAGAGAAGTATGACAACTAACCCGATTATGGCCCAAGTGAGGGTACCCTTGGCCGCCTCCACCGCCTTGGGGTCGCCGCTTGAAGCAATGTAGCGCATGCCGGAATAAATGATCATAAAAAGCGCCACTATCCCGGCCAGAATAATGGCGGCGGTGACGATGTTTTTAAAAACAATGGGCAGACAGTCAAGCGTGGCCACCCCGCCGGGAGCGCAAGCTCCCCAACCTTCAAACATAGCTTAAGCATAGCAGGAAGAAAAGGGATTGGCAAGAGAAAGGGGGCAAATTAGTTATTTAATGCTGGGAAGCTCAAGTTCGCCGATGCCTTTGCCGATAAAGAAGCGAAGAAGGATATTTAAGACCAGATAAACGATAAAAATAATCACCAGGCCTATAATTGCCGCCACAATATGATTTCTGGCTTCCTCCAGAGCGGTTTTGTCTCCGCCGGACATCACCCATTTAATACCGCCCCAGATCAGATAGCCCAGGGCAAGCAGCACCGCGATTACGATGATTAGGGTAAATCCCGTACCAACCAGATTGCCCAGAGCGGAGGCATCGGGGAAACATAGTTTTGCAAAATCACCCGTGGGACAGGGATTAATTTTTTGAGCAAAAGCCGCTGCCGGAATAAAAAGAGGAAAAATAGTGCCTGAAATAATGCCAATAACCTTTTTCATAACCTTATATATTCATTATTAACAGTTTTTTCCCCGTTGTCAATACCCAGTTTACAAGCAGATTTTAATTTGAAATTTTTAGTTTTCAATTTTCATTGAATTTTTAATTTTTAAATTTTTAAAACAAGACATTATTTAGTATTAGCTGCTATTTTTGAAAAGATTAACGTAAACTCTTGAGCTTCTTGCCATAAACTTCTGCATTCTTCTCTCTGTTCTTCTATCGCTTTGGCCAGCATTCTTAGCCAATATTTTGTTTCCTTCGCCTCTTTTTTACAAATAAATATTTTATTTCTGAAGTCTTTTTTGCTGCTTGCTCCGTTTGCTTCACAGTAGTTTGCCCCAATACTTGTTCCCGCTCTTACCAGTTGTGTTATGATGGGGATTGTTACAACGTTTTTCGGCACCTTTTTGCAGAGTTCGATAATATCTTCAGCAAACTTAGCGGTTCGTTCTTCAAGATCATATTTAATATTTTTGATTTGATTCATTCAGATTTCATTTCAAATTTTAAATTTCAAATTGAAAATTTACCCTCACAGTAACTTGATTCCAAAAAATCCGCCGATGATTTGGATAACGAGGAAGGCAGTAAGCACTATGATAAGACCAATAATGGCAAAAAGCACCTGCTGTTTGGCCGCCGCCCACTGCTTTTGATCGCCTCCTGCCGTTATAAATTTAATTCCGCCTAAGATAAGATAGAGAAGAGCCATTAGAATGGCAATTAGAAAAGCCAGGCCGATAAAAAGCCTGATAATATTTTCGCCGGTGGTAAAAAGCCCGCCGGTGGGCACGCCGCTGGGAACGGGAATGGGTTTGCCGTCAATAGTTAATGCCAGTTTATCCATATTAAAATCCTTTCTGTTGACATTGGTTAAGTGTTGCCCGTTCTTCGTCAGTTGCCGCTGCTGTTCCTCCCCGTTCATTTACCTCTTCCCGCAAAATACTGCAGGCTGCTTTTGTCTGTAATTCTCCGCATACATCAAAATTTTCCAGCGCAAACTTTGCCCTTAAACAACTTGGTGATATGATGAATGATTCGCGTACGCAACGAGCAAAAGCGGCCCGATCTTCATTGCTCAATATTACCCCATTCTCGGCATCGGTTTTTAGGCCATTACAAGCATCAATTACCAATTGATTTCCGCATAACGAAACATGATCAAGTGCATATGGTGCGTTGCGACACTGTATTGGAATTTGTCTTCCATCATCCGTTGTTGTTCTGCCGCTTCCACCAAACCCCGGAATACGTAGAATATCAACACCTATTACTTCCAGAATGACGAAAGAAAAGATGATAAACAACAGGCCAACGATGGCCGAGGTTAAAGTTTCCCGCGCTCCCTGCAATGATTCGGGATTTGAGCCCTCGGTGGCCATGCGATAGCCTGAATAAATTATTAAAAGCAGGGCAATTCCTCCGGCCAGGCCAAGTATTATGCCAAAAATCTTTCCCACAAACCCGGCCAGATTGGTAGGAATACAGCCGACAGCCGTATCAATTCCCGAATCCGCCGCTCCCCCCGGCGGAGTACATTTGGTGGGGTTGAAGGGGGGGATGGGGGTAAAACTTACTGTTGACGTTTTTCCTATAATAGCAAACGTTTTGTCACAGATTTTTTGATTTGCGGGGCCAAAAACAGAGAAATTATAGGAGCCATTTGGAAGATTGTTTCCCAGATCAAAAAATATAAGACTGGCAGTACCAGAATTTTTTACCTCAACCTTTTGCAGACTTCCGCCGCTTGTCAACGTAACTCTATAATCAGTATTTGGCGTTAAACCAGCAGCTTTTATGCTAACCGGTATATCGTTTCCCGGGTTTTCCGGAATTAATGTGCACTTTGTGCTTTCTGGTGGAACAACGTCAACAAATGTAAAGACGGTTCTAAATCTGCAAAATGAGTTTACAAGGAGAGGAGCAGAGCTTCCTAGATCCATGCACAGCGTTACTGTTTTGCCTAGTCCAAAATCGATGCCTAGGGTACGTTCCAATCCAATTACAAAATTACCATTATCCGGGGCTTTATATGGTACTCCGCCGGCAGCAGCAAGCATCTTAGCATCTTTCCACCAAATCGAATACAAATTGTCCTTCCGGGCATTCATGATAATAACGGAAGGATCTTGGTTTGCAAGCACTGTGGGCTGGAGCGGTTCAAGCCCAGGTAAGCCACCACCTGGCTGCTGAATAAGGAAGGTGGCTGAAATTATTAACGTATCTCCACTTGAGCTTAATAGCCATAACTGAAAAGTCCATTCTCCAATCTGCGCAGCACACCCGCTTAATATATCGTCTTTAACGATAAGTTGGTCTGTAGAACTTGGTTTCAGTTTACCTTCAATTTTGCAGTTCCCTTCACCAGTCGAAAGATTCCAAGCTTTATAGAAGTAGTCTAAAGAAGGATTGAAAGCATTACCCCCTTCGATTATGAAATCAACCATTCCGCCAGGAAAAAGATTTTCTGGATTAGTACGAAATTTAACATGAGATGTAGCTTCTATCTGGTCTAGTGATAGAAATAAAAATAAAAAGATAAAAGCAATAAAAAAGAAAACTTTTCTCACCCCTTCATGGTAGCGGATGGTTGGAAGAAATGCAAGACAGTTATAGACGGTGTTACTTTTTTCCCAACCCTTCGTCATGAGGGCCAATGGTGTAAAGCCAGAGTTCTTCATCGACAGCTTTGTAAACGAAGCGATTGTGTTTATCAAGCCTTGCTTCAAAAAGATCTAATCCTTCCATTTTTCGAGTTTTGAGCGATGGATGGCTATGTGTTCAGCCATGCTGTTGCTTCTTTTGCCGAATTAAACTTTATACCTTTTCCTTTTTTGAATAATTCTTCTGCCTCATCTATCTCTTTTTTCCACCACAAATCGCTCCCGTATTTTGTAGGCAGAAATCTTAGCACTTTTTCTTTCAGAGCCTCTAGTTTTTGTTCAAGAACTGTGATTTCCGAGAAAATACTCTCGGCAGTCTTTGAGTCAATAGTAACTGTTGAGCGATTTGCCATACGTTTACCCTTAATATAATTTTACCACCCGCGCTGGCATTTTGCAACAAATGAGCGGAATGGATATATGGTAAAATGAAAACATGCGTTTTCCTTTTTTGTTAGGTTTATTAACATTAGTTTTTTCTCTTATTTTTCTGGCTGTTAGCTCTCCTGTGCGCGGGGACGAACTGGAGGAAATTACCGAAAAATTGAAGGAGTTAACGAAGGCGCGGGAGCTGTCTATTTCTGCCACCAGACCCCTGGAACAGCGGCAAAATGTCTTGGGAAAACAGCTGTTGGATATCAAACTACGGGTGGATGCCATTGAAGCTGATCTTGTCAAGAAAAAGAAAGACCTGGAAAGTGCGGAAAGCCAGATTTCCAACAAACAGGAAGAGCTGGTGTTTAGAGTGCGCAAGGCTTACATCCGTTCATACTTGGATATTCCCATTCTGACCTTTTTTTCCCAAGAAGAAGCTGTGAGTTTAACCCGCGATTTAGCCTATCGGCGGGCCCAAACAGACCGCGATAAAGAACAGATTACCATTTTGGCTCTGTGGATTAAAGATTTGGAAGAAAGACGCAGTAAACTGGAAAGCGAAAACGTCAGACTTATTGCCGTTAAAGCCAAAGTGGACGAGGAGTCAAATTTCTTAAAAAAAGAAATCGCCGGAGCCAAAAGTTATCAATCGCAACTGTCCAGCCAAATCGCCCAGCTATCGGCCCGCCAGCAATCCATAATTGCCGCCAAACTGGGCAGCTTAAATCTTCCCACCTCTCTGGGAGCGGGGCCGCTTTTCTGCACCGATGACAGAGACAGCAAGTTTGATCCGGGTTTTCGACCGGCCTTTGCTTTCTTCACTTACGGCATTCCCCACCGAGTTGGCATGAATCAATATGGAGCATACGGCCGGGCCAAAGCAGGACAGGGCTATCAGGACATTCTGCGGGCCTATTTTGACGGGATAAGTTTTGAGAAAAAAGACAACATTACTATCAATGTTGATGGCTACGGCGCTATGCCCCTGGAACAGTATTTGCTGGGAATTTATGAAATGCCGGGCGACTGGCCAATGGAAGCGCTAAAGGCTCAAGTAATTGCCGCCCGCTCCTACGCTTTGGCCTACACCGGAAATGGCGCCAGAAGTATCTGCACCAGCCAGCAGTGTCAGGTGTACAAAGGCGGCAACAAAGGCGGCAATTGGGAGCAGGCGGTGCGGGCTACCGAGGGAGAAGCGATGGTGCGCGATGGAGGAGTGATTACCGCCTGGTATGCTTCCACTTCCGGCGGCTACACTTTTACCTCGGCCGATGTGGGCTGGAGTCCGCGCTCGTGGACCAAAAGACTGCGTGATACTACAGGCGATATTGGCGGATTTTCCGATCTGAAAGACAAAGCCTATGACCGCGACTCTCCCTGTTTTTATTCGGCCCAGGGGTTTCGGGCGCAGTACAATAAATCGGCCTGGCTCAAAAGCGAAGAGGTGGCCGATATTGTCAATGT
>JACOYD010000067.1 GCA_016182055.1 Candidatus Microgenomates bacterium
AGAATTTGATGGACAAATCGCCTGGGTTTATCGCCACTTTCCTCTTGATAGCATTCATCCCCGGGCCCGACCGGCCGCTTTAGCCGCCGAGTGCGTGGCCAGTTTAGGCGGCAACGATGCATTTTGGAATTATGTTGATAAATTATTTGAGGGCGCCCCGGTTACCCTTACTGATGACCAGCTAAAAACAATAGCTGCTGGCCTGGGCGTTAACGCTTCGCAATTTGATGACTGCTTCAAGTCGCGCCAGTTTGAAGATAAAATAAATGCGGATCTGCAGGACGGGCAAAACGGCGGAATAACAGGGACTCCGGGAACTATTGTAATTGATGGCAAAGGCGGTAAACAGCTTATCCCCGGCGCCCTCCCCTACGAACAGGTCAAAGGGATAATTGAAGAGGTTCTCAAAAATTAATTCGTCAACTGGCAGACCGTTTGACCGTTTGACCGTTTCGCAGCCTCAAACCGATCCCGTTTCGGAAGAACATAAAGCAGGATAGATTTTGGCAGTTGATTTATGAAATCTTTTGTAGTATTATAATAGTTGAGGCGAAGGGCTTGACCCTGACCCCATTATTGCATCTGCATAAAGTGGAAGACGCCTCATAAAACTATCATTACCGAATAAAAATACTTTTGCTCTTGGAAAGTTTTTGAGCGTACAACCACTTTAATTTTTCTCCCACCAATATATCCAGTGAATGCAAAATAATGTCCAAATTGATTCTTTCTGTGCTCCTGAAAAGTTTGGGCTTCTTCCAATAATTTTCTTGCCAGCGGCAATATTTCAAATCTTCTGGTCTGCTCCGCTTTAGTTCTTTTGTGGAATGGATTTATGAGATGATCCCAACCCGATCTCGTAACTCGTACTTTTTGTTTAAAAGCAGGCGTTATTTTTTCATTTCCGCGCCATCTTTGAAAATAGTAGTTGTAAGCTTTATCTCTTGCTTTATCATATTTACTTTTTCTTTTACCTTTAGTCATATTGTATTCTATTGTAGCAGTTTTCCCTGATGACAGGTTAGGACTTGTGGTTTTATCTGATTTTAGACACTTACCAGCTTTTCCAGAATACAGTGCCGCCTCAAACCGATCCCGTTTCGGAAGAATTGAAGCTTATCATCGGCATGGAAGAAGGTTTATTCCCCCATTCGCGAAGCATGCTGGACCCTATGCAGATTGAGGAGGAAAGGCGTCTGGCCTACGTGGGGATGAACGTGGGGATGACCCGGGCCAAGCATAAACTATATCTGACTTATGCCACCAATCGGCTGTATTTTGGCACCCACAGCTCCAATTTAGTGTCGCGTTTTGTGGCGGATATACCGGAGGAACTGGTAACTGCTGTATGAATTATCGTAAAAGTCCTACAATGAAATATCCAATCGCACTAAAAATAATAAAGATCAAAAAATAAATTGTTGCCTTCCGCCATGACCCGGTTTCTTTTAGAAGATCTGTGAAGTGGTTAATCCAGATAAGAACCAAGGCTATAATAATGAACGGTGCGCCAACCCAGCTTGGCACTAACTTTGAATAAGCTAGCACTAAACCTAAAACAAACAGGCTGATTACTGCAAACCAAATCATAATAGTTGTAAATATCCTCTTTTTCCATATTAACACGAGTTTCGCACTTAAGCAATAGTTAATTCATATTTCAGTTGTTGGGCAAATTTTTTGGTAAAAGGGTACGAGAACAATAAATAAAGTAATAAGAGAATTGCACTCGTGGAATAAAAATAATTGAGAACTAGACGCGTAAAATAGTAGTAGAGAGCCAGATGAGGATGACTCCGGCGATTAAAAGCAGACTTTCCAGGAAGGCAAAACCCCGCTTCTCGTGGTGAATTTCCGGGATTAAGTCGGAGGCGGCAATGTAGATAAAGAAGCCGGCGGTAAGAGAGATAACGACGGGCAGCAAGTTTTTAACCGTATCCCCCACAAAAAATGTTAAAACCGCCCCGGCCATGGCAGTTAAGGCGCTTAAAATATTTACCCAAATGACTTTATTTCTCTTCATTCCCCGATGGAGCA
The DNA here is from genome assembly GCA_016182055.1 of Candidatus Microgenomates bacterium. Classification (GTDB taxonomy): domain Bacteria; phylum Patescibacteriota; class Microgenomatia; order Levybacterales; family JACOYD01; genus JACOYD01. Next base: position 2,038 of record JACOYD010000067.1, read on the forward strand.
AAATGGCAAAATCTCCTATTTCCTGCGGTATCTCGTGGGCAGCCACGGCCAG
>JACOYD010000007.1 GCA_016182055.1 Candidatus Microgenomates bacterium
TATCGGCCCCGCAGTCAAAAAGAAATAACAGATTTTTTGGCGAAGAAGAAAGTTGCCCCAATTGTTGTTACAAAAATCCTCCAAAAACTAAAGCAGCAAGATCTTGTTAACGATCAAGAATTTGCCAAATGGTGGATAGAACAGCGAACGCGTTTTCATCCTCGCGGTCTGCGAGTTATTAAGTTAGAACTGCGGCAGAAAGGCATAAGCTCAGAATTAATAGAGAAGATATTAAGCAATGGAGATATTGAGATATTAGGCGAAGAGGCAGTAAAGAAGTTAATTATCAAGAAAATTGCCCGCTACCAAGGTTTACCAAAACGAGAACTTTATCAAAAACTTAGTCAATTTTTACTGCGAAGAGGATTTAGCTGGGAAACTGCAAAAGACGTTATTGACGAAGTGTTGAAAAAAGAGTAAAATATAAGTGGAGAAGTTGATATTTGAGATAAGATACTTGTAGAAATGATGAAAGCAGCAAATAAAAATTCTACAAATGCCTCTTAATCGCGTTTAACGCGATCTCTCTTGTTGACTTCAAGAAATTTAGTTGTATGGCTATTTTTGATAAATTACAGGATTTGCTTAAGCAGGAAGAAACATTGATAAAAAAAGGCAAAAAGACTTCTTCCTCATCTTCACAGGATGCGGAAATGGCTTTGCTTTCGGCCAAGGCAGAACTTGATAGAAGGCTCGGCGCCCTGGAGGAAAGAGAACGCACTATCGGCGAGCGCGAAAAAGATACTCAAAAGCATCTTTCGGAAATTGAGCGTCTGCGCGAACAGATGCTGGCCAAGCTGGAAAAAGCGGCCAACATGACCAGGGACGAAGCCCGGCAGTTGATACTTAAAACATGGGAGGAAAAACTCAAAGAAGATATTGCCAAGAGAATACGGGAGAGCGAAGCGTTTGCCAAACAGGAAGCAGATAAAAAAGCTAGACAAATTCTCATTGAGGCCATGCAGCATGGCGCCACCGATTACGTAGCCGAATATACAGTGTCCACGGTAAAAATTGCCGACGAGGAAATGAAGGGACGGGTAATTGGCAAAGAGGGCCGCAATATCCGGGCCTTTGAGCAGGCCACCGGCGTGGATGTGGATTTGGATGAAGAGGGGATTATTCGACTGTCCTGTTTTGATTCGGTGCGCAGAGAAATTGCCAGAGTTTCACTGGAAAAACTGCTTAGAGATAGCCGAATACAGCCATCGAGAATTGAAGAAGTGGTAGTTCAAACAAAAAAGGAAATTGACAGACTAATGTTTGAGGAAGGCCAAAAACTGCTCCATGCCTCCGGCATTTTTAATCTTCACCCCGACCTTATCGCCTATGTAGGCCGCTACAAATACAGATTTTCCTATGGGCAAAACATGCTGGCCCACAGCCTTGAACAGGTAAAAATTGCGGTAAAGATTTGCAATGAGCTGGGCGCCAACGCCAATATTGTCCGTCTGGGTTCTCTGCTTTCCGATATTGGCAAAGTTATCACTGATAAAGAAGGGTCTCATGTTGATTTGGGAGTTGAATTACTTAAAAAATATAATTTGCCAAAAGAAGTGATTGATTGTGTAGCCCAGCATCATGAAGATATACCGTTTTCCTCAATGGAATCGGTAATTGTGCATATTGCCGATGCCATTTCCGGTGCCCGGCCGGGCGCCCGATATGAAGACCTGGAAGGCTATACCAAAAAATTGGGCGATCTGGAAGAAATTGCCAAACAGCAGGAGGGAGTAAAAACGGCATATGCCATTGCCGCCGGAAGAGAAATACGAATTATTATCGACCCCGATAAGCTTGATGATGCACAAACAACTATCCTGGCGCAAAAAGTAAAAGAAGAGATAGAGAAAAAAATGACATTCCCCGGCGAGATTCGGGTTACCGCCATCCGCGAGTTTAGAGCCATAGAAACGGCTAAATAAAAACCTCGACAAATTTCTTCTTATCATAACAAGACAAACTTAAAATTGCTTATTGACAAATTACAATTTTCATTGTATGGTGGTGCTGTTTTAATCACCAGAAATCTTCTTGCCTAAAGGAGGTGAATAATAATGACCAAGAAAGATCTCATCGATTTAGTAGCACGTAAAGCATCCCTCACCAACAAAGCGGCCAGAGAATCAGTGCAGGCGGTTTTGGATGGCGTTCGCGATGCATTAAAAAAGGGTGAAAAGGTAGTTGTTACGGGATTTGGCACCTTTAGCGTTCGATCACGAGCTGCCAGAAAAGGAAGAAATCCCAGAACAGGTGATGTTATCAACATTGCCGCTCGAAAGACACCGGGATTTACCGCTGGAAAGGCTCTAAAAAGAGTAGTTAGATAAAAGATATCTTACCTTAAAAAAGAAGTTTCCCTACGTCAGTTGGCAGACGAGGAGACTTCTTTTTTTGATCCTCTTCTATTTTGTGAGTTTATTCTTCTTTGGGCCTGCAGTTCTCTTTTTTCTTTTAGGCTGGCCAGCTCTTTATCTACAAGTTTCTGGCACGCCACATCCGGGCAGATGGTTTGGGTATGGGTAAGAAGCGAAGTTCCCACATATTCTTTCCATTTTTTGGCAACCACCCGCTCTTTACCGCATCGAATGCAAGAAGAATTCAATAAGTTGACCTCACTATTTATTATAGCAAAATTAGCCCAAAAAAGCAATTATGCTAGAATATCTTGATTAGAAAATAATGAAAAAATTACTAATTATTTGCGGACCTACGGCAAGCGGAAAAACTGTGTTTGCCTTATCATTAGCCAAAAAATTCAATGGAGAGTTAGTTTCGGCCGATTCAAGACAAGTCTACCGCGGCATGAATATTGTTACGGGAAAAGAAGTCAAAAGTCAAAAGTCAAAAGTCAAAAATACAACTTAAAACTCAAAAGTTTGGGATATTAAAACCGATTATGTTTGGGAGAATTCCGGTTTGGCTTTTGGATGTTGTTAATCCTGACTATAATTTCAATATTTCTGATTACTACAACTTGGCGTGGGAAGCAGTTTTTGATATTTGGAAACGAGGGAAGTTGTCGATTTTGGTGGGCGGAAGCGGATTTTACCTAAAAGCGGTGGTTGACGGAATTGGTACGATGGGGGTTTTACCCAACACAGAACTTCGGCAAGAACTTTCAATTTTGTCGGTGGAACTTCTTAGTCAAAAACTGAAAAAGATGGATCAAAAACGGAAACTCAAAAATCAATCCGCCAACTGGCGGACAAAAATCAATCCGCCAACTGACGGACAAAAATCAAAAATTTTGTGGATTGGATTAACTGCGGAAAAGAAAATTCTTTATGAGAAGATTGACCGAAGAGTTGATGAGCGATTAAAAATAGGAGCGGTTGAAGAAACAAAAAAACTGGCAAAAAAATATGGTTGGGATATTTCTTCGATGAGCGGAATTGGCTATCGACAGCTGCGGCAGTATATTGAGGGAAAAGTTTCCCTTGATGAGGCGGCGGCCCGATGGAAGAGAGCAGAACATGATTATGCCCAAAAACAGCAGACCTGGTTTAAGAAAGATAAAAGAATCATCTGGTTTAACGCGGCTAAAAAAGATATTAAAGAAAAAGTAGCAGAAGTAGTGAGGGAGTGGTATACTCTTAACGTATGAAACCTCGCGTGATTGCTCTGATTTTCTTAAGTCTTCTGGTAGTCGGGCTTTTGTATCTGGAGCGGGCCATACTTGCTCCTTTTATTCTGGCTGCCGTTTTTGCCTATATCTTAAATCCTGTTATTACCTTTCTTTCGCAGCGTACCAAAGTTGGCCGGGCGTTTTTTATCGTCTTGTTTTTTGTTTTGCTTTTTACCGTGATTGGATGGCTGGGAGCAATTATCACCAGGCAAATTTTTGCTGAAGCACAGGCTTTAACAGATGAAGCGCGGATTTTTCTGGAAAATGCCGAAATGCAGATTACCGGCCTTCCTATTTGGCTTAGGGACTCGGCTCATAACGCCGTCTTATCAATTAAAGAAGCATTAACAATAGAATCAAGCATAGTTTTACCGTTCTTTTCCGGGGCTGCCGCCAGAGTTTTTGCCACCATTACTTTCCTTTTTTCCCTATTCTATTTTTTAAAAGACGGAGGCCGTTTTGTGGAGAATATTCTTCTTTTATTCCCCGGGGAAAGCAAACTGGAAGCAGAGATAGTGCTTCGACGCATAAATGCTATTTTAGGCAATTACCTAAGAGGGCAACTTTTGATTGTACTTATTATGGCCATTTTGGGTTTTACTCTCTTTACTCTTTTGGGCGTTCGTTTTTCTCTGATTTTGGGCATGGTGATAGGACTGGCAGAAATAGTTCCGATGATCGGTCCGATTATTGCCGGCTCTATTGTGACCATTGTAGCTTTGGTAGACGGGACTTCTGCCTTCGGATTGCATCCGCTTTACGATGCGGGGGTGATACTGGCGGCATATGTAATACTTAATCAAGCCGAAAATTATCTGATTGTGCCCCAAATTATGGGAAAAGTTACCCAGCTCCATCCCTTGATGATATTTTTTTCGGTTTTGGCCGGAGGCCACCTGTTTGGAATTTTAGGTTTTATTCTGGCAGTTCCTATAGTAGCTTCTTTAAGAATTGTTTTTGAGTATCTTCTTGATAAACTGGCTTCAAAGTGAGAGAAAAAACAAAATGTTCCCAGGAAGTTGGTAAGCCAGATTCTGTTTCTAAATCGTCATCTATCTCTGTTGTGATATATAATCACACCAGCCACGTTTGACGTGGTGCCCCTTACTTGAACCTGCGCGAGCAGCGTCGATAACGGTTCATTCTAGGGTTGCAGCGAGGAGGATTGCCTCCTTCGATTTCTCTCAGGACCTACAGCCTTGCGGCTTTCGGCGTTTCATCCGAGCTTTACCTCGGTTCGTCACTGTTGCTCTAACTAGACCTTACGGCTGTCGCCTTGCGGCGACCACCCCGCTCTTTGCTGTCTGGACTTTCCTGTCGCCCGCAACTGCGTAGCTGTTGGCGACCGACGATTCCTCTTCCTAGGAACACCTGTATTATAACAAATAAAAAATTCATAGGCAAATTTGCATTTTCCAAAAAAACCGCGTATAATCTATCCATGAAAGGCAGGAAAATGCCAAAGCGCAAGGCTCAATACGCCATAGCGACACTTGCTTCTCATACATGCCTGCAAATCCTCAAAGGCGCCAAAGACGAAGGCTTCAAAACTCTTGCAATTACACCCGCCAAATCAGTCCCTTTCTACAAAACTTTTCCTTTTATAGACGAAATTATTACTGTTGACAGCTATACCGATTTTCCCAGAATTGAAGAACAGTTAATTTCCGAAAACGCCATTATCATTCCCCACGGTTCGTTTGTGGCTTATTTGGGTTTTGAAGAAAACAAAAATATGAAGACTCTTTATTTTGGCAACAAAGACGTTCTGGATTGGGAGGCGGATAGAAAACGGCAGCGGCAATGGATGATACAAGCCAATATCAACGTGCCCCGGCAGTTTGAGAAGGCCCAAGATATTGATGCTCCGGTGATTGTTAAATCTTATGGTGCGGCGGGTGGGAAAAATTACTTCTTTGCCAAAAACAAAGAGGAATTTGGACAACGAATCAAAACATTCAAAGAAAAAGAATATGTAATTCAGGAATATATTATTGGTGTTCCTCTCTTTATACACTATTTTTATTCGCCTTTAACTGAAAAACTGGAGATTATGAGTATTGATAGGCGCTACGAAACCAATGTTGATTCACTGGGACGAATCCCTTCGCAAAATCAGGAAGGATTGGGCATTGAACCCTCATTTGTGGTAGTTGGTAACAGCCCGCTGGTTCTTCGCGAATCATTGCTGCCGGAGGCTTACAGCATGGGACAGCGGGTGGTGGACACTTCGCAAAAAATTATCTCTCCCAAAGGACTTTTTGGCCCATTTTGTATTGAAACAATTATTACCCACGCCCAAGAATTTTTTGTGGTAGAGATTTCCTGCCGTATTGTGGCCGGTACAAACATCTTTATGGAAGGTTCACCTTACTCGCAACTTTTGTATAATGAGCCTATGTCAACAGGACGAAGAATAGCCAGAGAAATAAAACTGGCGATAAAACAGGAAAGGCTTGGTGAAATTTTAGACTAATGGATAAGCGTTTTGCTTTAATAAGTGTTTATAATAAAAGCGGTTTGGATAAGCTGGCTAAAACATTGCAGAAGCTTGGGTTAGTTATTATTGCCACCGGAGGTACAGCCAAATTTTTACAGGATCATGATATTTCCTATACTCCGATAGAAAAAATCACGGGAAACCCGGAGAGTTTCAACGGCCGGATGAAGACCTTAAGTTTTGAGATTATGTCGGGAATTCTTTTTGATCGGGATAACAACAAGCAGGTCAAAGAAGTAAGTATATTAAAAATTCCCAAGATTGATGTGGTTGTTTGCAATTTTTATCCGTTTTGGGAAAAACAGACTTTGGAAATGATGGATATTGGCGGACCTACCATGGTAAGAGCCGCTGCCAAAAATTTCCCTCACGTAACAGTGGCGGTTGATCCTTCCGATTATGGTATATTTGACAGTGAAATAACTGCTGATAAACGTCAGGAACTGGCCGCCAAAGCCCTATCTTACGTTGCCAATTACGATGTACAAATTAGCAATTACTTTTCGCAAAAGACAGGACTTTTTGACAGACATTTTATTGCCATGGATGGCGGAGTAATCTTAAGATATGGAGAAAATCCTCATCAGAAAGGTTACTTCTACCAAAACCCGCTGGAAAATGATAAATTAAGTCTGGGTAGTTTCAAGATTTTGCAGGGTAAAAGCCCATCATTTAATAATCTTTTGGATGTTTCAGCAGGTATTGAAACTGTGAGTTTGATTAATCAAAAAAAACCTGTTTGCGTGATTATTAAACACACTAATCCTTGCGGGGCGGCCTTGGGATTTGATTTGAAAGATGCCTTTGAGAAAGCCTGGTTTAAGGGAGATCCGCTGGCGGCGTTTGGAGGAGTAATTATTTTTAATAAGACAGTTACGGGAGAATTAGCCAAACAGATGCTCTCCGGCAAAAAATTCTTTGAAGTAGTAGCGGCGCCTCATTTTGAAAAAGAGGCGCTTTTAGTTTTTGCCCAGAAACCAAAGCGACAGTTGTGGGAAAATGAGGCGCTTGGCACACCATACCTTTTGCCTTATGAAGATGTCAAAAAAATTCGCGGGGGCTTTCTGGTGCAGGATGGAGACACTTATCAAATCACGGAAAAAGATTTTAAGGTGGTTACTCGCAAAAAACCGACTAAACAGGAAGTTGCCGATTTGCTGTTTGCTTTCAAAATTGCTCAGGTGAGCAAGTCCAATGCCGTGGCAGTGGCTAAAAACGGCGTTCTTCTGTCAAGCGGCGTTGGCCAGCAGGACAGGAAGCGCTGCTGCCAGCTGTGTGTCAGCAAAGCGGTTAGTTCTCTGAAGGGAGCGTCGGCGGCAACAGATGGATTTTTTCCATTCCGGGACGGGCCGGATGTGCTGATGAAAGCGGGAATTTCGGCCATTGCTCAGCCGGGAGGCTCCATTCGCGATCGTGAAGTGATTGATGCCTGCGATGAAAAAGAAGTGGCGATGGTGTTTACGGGGGTGAGAAACTTTCGGCATTAATATATGGTAACAATAGTCATTGGCGCTCAATGGGGAGATGAAGGCAAGGGGAAAATTGTTGATTTTTTTGCCAAACAGGCAGATTACGTGGTGCGTTTCAACGGCGGCAATAACGCCGGACATACCATTATTAACAAGTACGGCAAGTTTGCCAACCATCTTGTTCCGGCGGGGATTTTTCATAAAAAAGCAGTTTCGCTTATCACAAACGGAGTAGTTGTTGATCCGGAAGTTTTAATTTTAGAAATAGAAACAATTAAAAAAGCAGGAATAGATCTTAACAATAGATTATTTTTATCGCCCCGCTGTCATCTTATTTTACCCTATCACAAAGCACTGGATGCTCTTTATGAACAAGCCAAAGGGAAGGGAAAAACAGGAACGACCGGACGAGGAATCGGACCTGCCTACGCGGACAAAGTTTCATACAATGGAATACGGATTGCGGATCTTCTTGATGATAAAATTTTTGCGGAGAAACTGAAATTTCAGCTTGACTTAAAGAACAAAATTATCCAGGCTTTGGGAGGAAAACCTCTTTTTTACAACCAAATATATAAAGAGTATTTGGATTTAGGGAAACGGCTTAAACCATATGCGCGGGAAACCTTTACCATTCTTAATGAAGCAATGGATAAGAAAAAAAACATTATTTTTGAGGGAGCGCAAGGAGTGTTTTTGGATAACGATTGGGGGACTTATCCTTTTGTGTCCGCCTCAAGCGTAGTTTCGGGCAATGCCACAGCCGGAGCCGGCATCCCTCCGCAAAAAATCGGTAGAATAGTTGGAGTGGCCAAAGCGTATGCTACGCGGGTGGGCGAGGGGCCTTTCCCCACGGAGCTTTTTGATAAAGATGGCGAGAAATTGCGAAAAGAAGGAAAAGAGTTTGGCACAACCACCGGCAGACCTCGCCGCTGCGGCTGGTTTGATAGTGAGCTGATACGTTTTGCGGCTAGACTTAATGGTTTTACAGAAATTATTCTTACCAAACTTGATATTTTAGACGGTTTTGCCAAAATAAAAATTTGCACAGGCTATAGGCTAAACGGTAAATCAGTCAATTATGTTGACGGAGATTCCTTATTTTTAGCAAAAATCAAACCTGTTTATCAAGAAATAAAGGGCTGGAAAATGACAACAGCGGGGATTAAAAGATTTGCCGATTTGCCCAAGCAAGCCAAAGATTATATTAAAACTATTGAGGAGTTGGTTGGAGTCAGAATATCATATATTTCCAACGGAGCAAAAAGCCATGAAATCGTTAAAGTCTAAAACTCAAACAATAGCGGTTTTGGGGAGTCACAGTGCTTTGGAGGTCTGTTTTGGAGCCAAAAAGCTGGGATTTCGCACACTGGTTGTTGTTGAAAAAGGAAGAGACAGGACATATGCGGAATATTTTAAATCTATTGTTGATGAAGTGTTATACGTTGATAAGTTCAAAGATTTATTAACGGAAAAAGTGCAGAAAATTCTCCAGGGAAAAAATTGCATTTTTATCCCCCACCGTTCCTTCGAAGTTTACCTCAATGATTATGATGCGATAGAGAAAAATTTCAAAGTACCCATGTTTGGAAATAGATTTTTACTGCGAGTGGAGGAGCGATCAATGAAGCCAAATCAGTACGATCTGCTTGAGAAAGCGGGGATTAAGTTTCCCAAAAGGTTTAAAAACCCTGCAGAAATAGATCGGTTGGTGATTGTGAAAGTTCTCGAAAAACAACGCGGGTTTGAACGGGCATTCTTTCTTGCGAGTTCATACAAAGAATATCAGAGTAATTCAGAACAATTACTCAAAACGGGAAAAATTACAAAAGATGCGTTGGAAAAGGCAATTATTGAGGAATATATTCTTGGAGCACAAATTAACTTTAACTTTTTTTATTCACCATTGAGCAAGAAGTTAGAATTGATTGGGACAGACACAAGGAGGCAAACAAATTTTGATGGAGTGTTGCGTTTGCCTCACTTTGAACAGTCAGAAGTATTAAAATCCATAAACATAAGCTACGAGGAAGCGGGACATATTGCCGTTACTGTTTTGGAATCGCTTTTGGAGCAGGCCTTTGCCATTGGAGAAAAATTTGTCAAAGCGACACAAGAAATGTTTCCGCCTGGAGTTATCGGGCCGTTTGGTTTACAAACGGAAATAACGGCGGGGCCGCCAAAGAAAGACATTATTGTTTTTGATGTGGCGCCAAGAATGCCGGGAAGTCCGGGCATTGCGGCCACTCCCTACAGTTCCTATCTTTATGGCAGACCGGTGAGTATGGGTGAGCGGGTGGCGATGGAAATAAAAGAAGCAATAAAAAAAGGTCAAATAGAAAAGGTTACAACATGAAGTACAAAGCGCTTATTTTGGATATTGACGGAACGCTGATACCAAATAAAAGAGAAGGCATGCCGTCAGAAAAAGTTACACAGGCAATTGCAAAAGCAAGTGAATACATTCATGTCGGTGTGGCAACATCGCGACCGCTGTTTATTGTTGAGCATATCGCTAAACATCTTAAGCTTTCCGGGCCGTCAATCATCAACGGCGGGGCACAAATTATTGATATTGCCACAAATAGAGTTTTCTACAGACAACCGATGGAAAAAGAAGACGTTTTAAAAGTTACTAATATTGCAAAACAATTTAACCTTTCTATAAATGTTGATACCGATAAGCAGGTTTTTACAGCGCAAGAGACTATGCCTTCAGAGGATGTGCTTGGTATGTGGGTGTCAAGCCTTGACGAAAAAACTGCGCAGAAGCTTCGCAAAGCCATAAATACTATTTCCACAGTTTCGGCGCATCTGATTCCCAGCTGGACATCGGGAAAATGGGTGGTTTCTGTTTCTCACGCCAAAGCCACTAAACAACAGGCCGTTTTCGAAATAGCAAAAGTGCTTGATATAACTACAAATGAAATAATTGGCATGGGCGATGGGTACAACGATTTTCCATTGCTGATGGCTTGTGGGCTAAAAGTTGCCATGGGAAATGCCGTTTCTGATTTGAAAGAAATCGCCGATTATATCGCACCCAGTGTAGAAAAAGATGGGGTTGCTAATGTTATCAATAGATTCGTGTTAAACTAAATCTATGAGCAGTTTTGATTACACAACATATTTGTCGCCATTTACCTGGCGATACGGCAGTGATAAGATGCGGCAGATTTGGTCGGAAATTTATAAGCGAAAATTGTGGAGGCGCGTGTGGGTGGCACTGGCTAAAGCACAGCACGAAGAAGGATTAATAACTAAAACAGAATTAGACGATCTTGTTAAACATCAAAACGAGATTGATATTGAACGGGCACAGAAAATCGAAAAAGATGTTCGACATGACTTGATGGCGGAGGTCAAAACTTATGCACAGCAGGCCCGCGTGGGCGGGGGCAAAATTCATTTGGGTGCCACCTCAATGGATATCGAAGACAATGCCGATACGGTACGCCTGCTTGAGTCGCTGATTATTATCGAGGGGAAATTAAAAAATCTCCTTCTGGCATTTAGTAAAAAAATTGACGCGTATAAAGGGTTGCCTTGCATCGGCTACACTCATCTTCAGCCGGCCGAGCCCACCACGGTTGGTTATCGCTTGGCCTTCTACGCCCAGGATTTACTGCTTGATAAAAATTTATTAAATTTTGTTATCGGACAGATGAAAGGAAAAGGAATGAAGGGGGCGGTGGGAACTGCCGCCAGCTATACTCTATTACTAGACCGTAATAAAGAAACTTTGTTTTCTCGCAAGTTCGAAAATAAAGAAACTTTGTTTTCTCGCAAGCTCGAAAATAAAGAAACTTTGTTTTCTCGCAAGCTCGAAAATAGAGTGAAGGTGGAGGAAATGGAGAAAAAGGTAATGAGCGAGCTGAAAATTGATGCGGCGACAATTACAAATCAAACGGCTCCTAGAAAATTTGAATTTTTTGTGTCTTGCGCGCTTTCCTCCATTGCCCAGTCGCTTTATAAATTTGCTTTTGATTTGCGTCTCATGCAATCACCCGGTTTTGGCGAGTGGCAGGAGCCGTTTGGGGCAAAACAGGTTGGTTCAAGTGCCATGCCCTTTAAGAAAAACCCCTGGAAGGCAGAGCAAATCTGTTCGCTGGCCAGGCTGGTATTTAATCTGGCCAATATCGCCCGTGACAATAGCGCCAATATGCTTTTGGAGCGAACTCTTGATGATTCGGCCAATAGACGGGTATTTATTCCGGAAATGTTTTTAGCGGTTGATGAGATATTGGAAAGCAGCACCAAAATAATTGAAGGTTTGGTGATTAATGAAAAACAAATACAGCGCAATCTGGAAAAGTTTGGACCGGCTGCGGCAACGGAAGCAATACTGATGGCGGCAGTTAAAGAAGGTGCGGACAGACAAAAGATGCATGAGATATTGCGGGAACTTTCTATGAATACTTCTACTCCCTTGACGAAACTTTTACTTAATGATAAAAGAATTATGCAATTCCTTAATATATCTGACATTAAAAAGTTGCTTGACCCAAAAAACCATATTGGTTTGGCTGTTTCCTATTGTGAAAAAATTATCAGGGAGATAGAAAAATGAGTAAAGCGCTAGTTAATATTATCGTTGCTTCCGATTCGGACCTTAAAGTAATGAGCGAGGCGGCCAAAGTTTTGGAAGAGTTTGGCGTGTCTTACGAAATGACAATTTCTTCGGCACACAGATCGCCCGGGCAAACAGTAGAATTTGTGGAAAAGGCCAAAAGAGCAGGCGTCAAAGTCATTATTGCCGGCGCATCTTTGGCGGCTCATTTAGCCGGAGCGGTGGCGGCCCATTTTCCCCTACCGGTTATTGGAGTCCCGTTAAAAAGTGGAGTATTGGAAGGTGTTGATGCGCTGGTTTCCACCATGCAGATGCCACCTGGAGTACCCGTTGCCACAGTGGCTATCAACGGAGCAAAAAATGCCGGTCTTTTGGCCGTGCAAATTTTGGCCACTTCAGATAAAAATCTGGAAGAAAAACTTATCGAATATAAGAAAAAGCTGGCCACCGGTGTTTGGGAAAAAGCAGATAAACTCGCCAAAATTGGATGGGAAAAATATCTGACGGATAAGAAATGACAGACAAAAAAACAGTCATTAAACATATCCCTTATGCAGTTTACAAAGTCGATCTTCCAATTCTGGGCAAAAAACATCAGGGCAAAGTCCGCGACAGCTATCAAATAGGGGACCCTTCGGCAAGCTCAGGGCAGCGCAAACGGGTTATCGTTACTACCGATAGACAATCTGCCTTTGATAGAGTCTTAGGATTTATTCCCTTCAAAGGACAAGTTTTAACAAAACTGTCGGCATTTTGGTTTGAAAAAACCAAAGATATTATTGCCAATCATTTCATTTCGGTGGTAGATCCAAACGTGATGGTGGCGAGAAATGCCGAGGTTATACCCATAGAGATGGTGGTGCGGGGCTACATTACAGGCGTTACCGATACCTCAATTTGGAGTTCGTACGAAAAAGGAGAAAGGATAATTTACGGCATTAAATTTCCCGACTACTTGAAAAAAAATCAAAAATTGTCAAAGCCTGTTGTTACGCCAACCACTAAGGCAGAAAAAGGACACGATGAAAGATTAACAGAAAAAGAAATTCTTACAAGAAAGATTGTTTCGCCAAAGATTTGGCAACAAATGAAAAAAGCGGCCCTGGCTGTTTTTGCCAGAGGACAGAGAATTGCAGGTAAGGCCGGCATGATTTTGGTTGATACCAAATATGAATTTGGATTAGATGAAAAAGGAAAGTTAATGCTTGTTGACGAAGTTCATACGCCCGATTCAAGCCGTTATTGGGTAAAAGCAACATATCAACAAAGATTATCCAAAGGTATTGAGCCGGAAAGCTACGATAAAGAACCAATGCGCATCTGGTTTAAAGAGCATGGATATAAAGGCGAGGGAGAACCGCCAAAAATGCCCCCTGGCTTTATTGCCAAAATAAGCCTTTTGTATCAGGGAATTTATGAAAAAATAACCGGCAAAAAATTTGTGCCAGATACAGCAGTTAATGTTAATAAAAGAATTATGAATAATCTTAAAAAGGCAGGCATAGCATGATTGACGCAAGACTGTCGGAGAAATGCGGTGTTTTTGGAGTTTATGGCAAGGATTTTGAGGCGGCCCGTTTAGTTCATCCGGGTCTTTGGGCCCTGCAACACCGCGGTCAGGAATCTTCCGGAATTGCTTCATCGGACGGCAAAACAGTTAGAGTTAAAAAGGGCATTGGGCTGGTTTCTCATGTTTTTTCGGAAGAAGACTTAAAATATCTTAAAGGCTATTTGGCTATTGG